>CAZRTW010000012.1:4822-11045 GCA_964603145.1 uncultured Candidatus Saccharibacteria bacterium
GCATCACGTGCTTCGATCGCCTTTATCCTGAAGCACCTTGCTGAAGCGTACAAGGCAGGACGGCAGGATTACACGACCGGTGCATTCGACAGGTCGGTCCCTGTTCAAGTTCGAGTTTGAATTAAAATAGAAGAAACAAAATAAAAATTATGCAAATCACCACAGAACAAGTTAAAGAACTCCGCGACAAAACAGGTGTCTCCGTTATGCAGTGTAAGAAGGCTCTTGAAGAAGCTGGAGGCGACATGGAAAAAGCGCTCCTTATCCTCAAGAAAAAATCTACAGAAATCGCAGCCAAGAAATCTGACCGCGAGGCAACAGCCGGTACTCTCGCCTCTGCAAAAAACGGCGACAAGGCAGTCATTCTCGTTCTCAAATGCGAGACTGACTTCGTTGCTAAGAACGCAGACTTTGTTGCTATCGCAACGAGCCTCGCAAACACCGCAGTGAATGAGGGCGAAGAGGCTGCAAAGACTGCTGCAGGACAGCTCATTTCAGAAGGAGTTCAGAAGCTCGGTGAAAACATCCAGCTTGGTGACATTCTTACTGTTACTGCACCAACGCTCGGCATGTACATTCACGATGGTCGCGTAGGCACAATCGTAGGACTTACAGGCGGAACAGAAGCACTTGCGAAGGATATCGCAATGCATATCGCCGCTATGAACCCTGAATATAAGACTCGCGCAGATGTGCCAGCAGATGCAACGGAAAAAGTTAAGGTGATGTTTGCAGAAGAGGTTGCCGCTTCAGGCAAGCCAGCAGATATCCAAGAAAAGATGCTTAATGGTAAAATTGATACGTTCTTCAAGGAGCGCACTCTTCTTGACCAAGCATTCATCAAAAACCCTGACATGAGCATTGAAAAACTCTTGAAGGATGGCGGTGCTACACTCGTCACATACGTTCGCGCAGCAACTAACTAACAAAACAAATCTATGTTTTTTACTATCAGCATTTTCTTTTTCTCAATTGCCCTCGCCTTTGCGATTATTGCTCGCAAGGTGTGGCAGTTTCGTACTGGCCGTATTGTGCCAGGTGGGTATGAGGAAGCTGATTGGACGGATCTCTCGATTGAAAGCATTCGCATGCGACTGGTTGAGGTCACAAAGTTTTCCATCCACTATTTCGTGCTCCTTATCTTGAAAATCTGGATCATCTCGGCACATTTTGTCCGACGCATTGATAGAATGGCAAAAGAAAAACTTATGCACCTCCTCCACAAGAACGCACACCTCCCTCCTGGGGGTAAACCCTCCCGATTTTTGAAGAATATTCGGGATCACAAGGACGAAGTGGCGAGTGCTATGAATAGAGAGACGAAGGAATAAAAAATAAAGAAAAAACCACCCGAATGGGTGGTTTTTTCTTTTGGAGCCGCTTGTCAGATTCGAACTGACGACATCCAATTTACAAAATTGGCGCTCTACCAACTGAGCTAAAGCGGCGTATTGTCTGCGGACCGGCGTAAGCCGGTCCGCAGACATATTAGCATAATTTTTAAGATTTACCAGCCCGACTATACCTAGCTTCCTGATGATCCAGTGGCTGGAGTTGAATCCTCTTTAGGGGCTTCTGTCTTCACTTCCCCCTTCTTTTCCGTAGCCGTAGTAGCCGGCACCACAGGCTTAGGCAGTGTAGCCTTCAAGCTCGGCATGAGCGTTTCAATATCCTCTACCGAATGGAAGCCGGTGTAGACCTTGCCACCAGAGACGAGCGCCGGAAGTTTTGTATCTTCAATCTTGTAAATCTTGATGAGCGTTTCGATAGCAGAGAGATTGAGTCCATAATCAAATGAGTACACACGGAGCGCTGGATATTTTTCGCGCAAATCAGTAAGCACATAGCCCTGCTTCACACATTCGCTGCAGTTTTCACTCGTGGTGTAGAAGTAGAGAATAAATACTGACTTTTTTCCACAACGACTATTGATCTGCTTCATGAGAAGGTAATCCTTAATCTGAAGAAGTGAATATTGTCGTTCGAGCTGTGTAAGCTCTTCTGACTTACCGCTTGTTGACTCAAGATATTCAACTTTTTTTGCGAGCTCGTTAAGCTGGTCGGAGAGAACTGTTGTTGTCACTTGAGAACAATCGAGTTCACCGAGGAGCGAGTACTGGGTTTCGGCGGAGAGAATATCGATTGCTATATTATTTGAAATTGTGTTCAGCTCGTTGAGTTTTTTGCTGGTGAGCGTATTACTTACGTAAAAAACGGTTCCAAAAATACCGAGCGTAATAAGAAGCACGATGATGTACTTTGAACGACTGTGGTGATATGGATTGTGTTCTGGGTTTTGGTTTTGCATAATTATTTTTGTTTATTGTTATTTGTTTCCTTGTTTTTTGCCTTTTATCTCCACGCCGGCTTACGTTTAAAGATAGTACTTAAAACTGCTCCCATAATCCAGAGCGGCGCAATAATGCTATATATAGCAACATACCACAACATGGCAAAAGACGGGCGGAATTTCCCTGTGGCCATTTTACTCCCGATAAGAAGAGAGAGGAAGACAAAACAATACAGCAAGATTGAAATCATAAGAAGCGACTCTGTGTTCACAAAAAACCAATCAAATGAGCCGCCACCAAGTTTTGGTGTCTGCACACCGACTGCCTGAATTTCTACAACCTTGCTCGCAATAAAGCGTCCAAAGCGATAGATCATAAATGAAAAAAGATAGATGGCAGAACAAATAGAAACGACACCGGCTGGAATCGTAAAGAGTGCAAAGGTGCCGTACTTTTCTTTAAAAAGAAGGCGACGGTAGTCTATCGTGTTGTTGATGAATCCATAAATCCAACGACGGCGCTGTCGGTAGAGTTTATAAATCGTTGGGGGTGTTTTTGTATAGACGTGCGCATCATGACACTGCTCGATGCGGTAGCCATACTCGTGCATTCGGTAAGCAATTTCCATGTCTTCGGTATTGTGCGCGACACGATATGGACCCAAATCTTTAAACACCTTCGTGCGATAAATTGAAAACGGGCCAGGCGTTACGTGAATGCCGTTCATGAGGCCGAGCATTTTTTTGATGTAAACAGAAAGTTGGTACTCGATCTTCACCGCCCATTCCATTGGACGTTTTGGCTCGTGAATGATGATGGACGGCGAGACTGCCATAATATCCTTGTCATCAAAATACGGCACCATTCGTTTGAGCGCACTCGGCGTTACGAATGAGTCAGCATCAAGACAGCCGACAAAGTCGGTTGTGGTTTTTTCAATACCCAGATTCATGGCCGTATGCTTTCCCCCGTTTTCTTTTCGAAGAAGAGTGATGTTTGGAACATCTTTGAATTCCTCCACAGCGCGACTCGTACCGTCAGTTGAACCGTCATCAACAACAATAATCTGAACTTTGTCTTTTGGATAATCGAGCGCAAGAAGTGAGCGAATCGTTTCTCCTACTGTATTCTCTTCATTCCAGCAGGGCACGATAACGGTCACTGCCGGATAGACCCGCTCTGGAGTATCATCGAGGCGAGAAACGATATCGCGTCTTCGCTCGATGTATGTCATAAGGAAAAAGACTTGGACGTAAACGGCCAAGAATGTGAGCGCATAGAAAATAACCTCGAAGACACTGATCATAGTGAGATATCCCGCTACTATACCATAGGTAATGGGTACTGAAAACCCCGATTTTGCGAAGCAAAATCGGGGTTTTCCTCAAAAAATAGAGCCTAGAATTACATCTTTGGAGCAGCCTCTACACAGCAAGTCTTGCACTTTCCACACTTACAGCCAATGAGGGCCATAATTGCTGCAACACCCACAACGAGGTAGACAATGGCTTCAACCATTGGCCATGTTCCAAGGAGCATGTTTACAACATTGAGGTCCTTTTCCATGAGCATACCGAGACCGACAAGACCCCAGTTAAGACCACCGATAAATACGAGAAAACCACAGAGCTTGCCCACACCGCACTGACATCCTTTCATTAACATAAAAAATTATTGCACCCTATTTAGTAATGAGCCCCAAAGAGACCATATTAGAAACTTATGTTTATTATACCAAATCTAAATGCTGTCAACAAAAAAACGACGCCTGTTTACTTAACAGGACGTCGCCGGACAACATGAAAACATCATGAATATGTTGAAATTGGCTTTACATGCCAACTAAAAAGAAAATGACCTTCTGGTCCAAGCTTATTCTCAAAATAGAGAATATACGGACTGTTGGAAAAGCTGAAAGCTTTCGAAACTGGAGTTAGGTTATGGGCCCTTCCATCTCTACGGCTTTCAGCTGTGAGCTCAAGGAGAACGTTACGCTGAATTAAAAAATTGTCAACCCTTTAGAAATTTGTACTCAAATTTATCAAGGAGCCGTGCTCTGGTGAGTGCAACCCTTTAGAAATTTGTACTCAAATTTATCAAGGAGCCGTGCTCTGGTGAGTGCAACCCTTTAGAAATTTGTACTCAAATTTATCAAGGAGCCGTGCTCTTCATGGGTGCAATAGTTAGCGAAGTTTGTCGCCAAGCTCAACACTCCCCTTTGACGGCGTAATAAGGACATAGCCCTGTCCTTCCGTATTTTTAAATCCGAGTGTGAGCACTTCAGAAATAAATGGTCCAACTTGTTTTGGTTGGAAATTCACCACGCATGCTACAAGCAAGCCCTCGAGTTCTTCTTTTTGATACGTGCCAACAAGTTGCACCGAAGATCGCTTGATTCCGATCTCCGGACCAAAATCTATTTTGAGTTTGTATGCAGGACGAATAGCCTCGGGAAAATCGAGAACCTCGATCACCTTCCCAAGTCGAATATCCACTTTTTCGAAATCGTTGTAGGAAATAATTTCCATAGGAAATTATATTAGTCGAAGTAATTCTTAAGTCGGAGAATGCGCTCATGCGTGCGGAGTTTTTCGTGTACCTTGGCTTCAATTTGTCGAATACGTTCGCGAGTGACGCCGAATTCAGTTCCCACTTCTTCAAGCGTGTGCTGAACACCGTCAGAGAGACCATATCGCATTTCAAGAATTTTTCGTTCCTTTGGGGAGAGTTCATCTAATACTCCACGAATCTGATCTTGGAGAATTCGGCGGGATGCTTCTTGGTCTGGACGGAGAATTTTGTCGTCGGCGATAAATTCACCGCGAGTTGATTTCTCATCGTCATCGCCGATTGGCTGTTCGAGAGAAACAGTGTCCTGAGAAATGTTTTCAATTACGTGTACCTTTTCTACATCAATACCCATTTCAGTCGCGATTTCTTCGGCGAGCGGATCACGTCCGAGATCTTGCGCGAGGCGGCGGTAGACCTGTTTGTATTTTGAAATTGTTTCAACCATGTGCACCGGAATACGAATAGTTCGAGACTGGTCAGCAAGCGCACGAGTGATTGATTGTCGAATCCACCATGTTGCGTATGTTGAGAACTTGTAGCCCTTAGTCCAGTCGAATTTTTCCACGGCCTTAAAGAGACCGAGGTTTCCTTCCTGAATGAGGTCGAGAAGCGTGAGGTCGCTTGAGCGGCCTACATATTTTTTTGCAATCGAAACGACGAGACGGAGGTTTGCGCGGGCAAGAAGATTTTTTGCTTCCATATCCCCTGCTTCGATACGGCGAGCAAGATCTTTTTCTTCAGCCGCTTGAATGAGCGGATACTGACCGATCTCCTTCAAATACATCTGAATAGAATCGTATGATCCATCAGCCTTCTCATCTTTGTGATCTTCGAGTCCGTCGATGTCGAGAAGGTTTCCGCCTTCAAGAATATCGATACCAGCAGTTGTGAGCTGTTCGTAGAGAACGTCGAGAAAATCGATATTACTTTCGATATTCGGGAACGCACGGAGAATTTCATCAAACGTAATAAAACCACGCTTCTTACCCTTGAAGACCAAATCCTTTGCGCGCTCTTCATCGGTCATTTTGTTCTTACCGCCTTTCTTGCCGGCATTTGCGCGTCCTGCGGTAATGGCATTATTACTCTTTATTTTCTTCGGAGCCTTTGGCTTTTTTGGAGCAGCCTTCTTTTTTGCCACCTTAGCAACCTTTTTCACCGGTTTTTTGGCAACAACTTTTTTGACTGCCTTTTTCGGCGCAGCTTTTTTCACAACCTTTTTTACGGGTTTTGCCTTTACTGCCACCTTTTTCTTTTTCTTCACTTCTTTCTTCTTAGCCATACTATTTATTTAAAAATCGGTTACTTTTAATGGTGTTGAGTCTGTTGCTAATGTCCTGTGATTTTTTGAGAATTTCTCC
>CAZRTW010000012.1:11145-16966 GCA_964603145.1 uncultured Candidatus Saccharibacteria bacterium
CCTTTTTCTTCCTTATAAAAGATAATTCCGCACAATCTGTCTAAAATACGATTTTTTCTTGAGGCCGTCATTACTGTCGTTGGAGAGTCTTTCTGTTTTGGCAGCGCACTCGGCTGCTGCATCATGAGTCGTACCACATCTTCGGCCAGTGCCTCTTCTGGAATGCGAGTCTTTAAATGTATCTCGCGGATAAAGTGAACACGTTCCACTGCACTTGGCATCACTGCCACATACGGAAGAATTTTGTCGCGAACGGCGCGCATGCGTGTGTGCTCCGTGAGCTCGTGATCATCGAGCACAGAGAGATAGAAGAGTACTATGTGCTGACTGCCCGCGAGAATTTTCTGCCACTCGTCGGCTCCTTTGTCGCGAATCGTGTCTGCAGGGTCGAGGCCTTTTGGAAGCTTTGCCACTTTCACATTCATACCAAGCTTAAGTCCGATCGATTCGGCACGGCCTGCCGCTTTCATGCCAGCCTTGTCTCCGTCAAACGCAACGATGAGATTTTTTGTGAGCGCGTGCACTTGGCCGAGTCCAGAGAGAAGTCCGCGCTCTTCGTCAGCAACAAGTGAGTCACCGAGCGCCGTGCCGGAAGATGCCACAGTGTTGGAAAATCCAGCTTGATGCGAGAGCACCAAATCCATCTGGCCTTCCACGAGTACGGCCGCATCCTTTTTTCGAATTTCAAATTTTGCCTTGTCGAGTCCGTAGAGCACACTTCCCTTTTTGAAGATCGGAGTTTCTGGCGAGTTGATGTATTTTCCTTGCACACCGCTTCCGTCGTCATGAAGAAGGCGACCAGAAAATGCGATGATGCGAGAACCGCTATCTCCAATCGGAAACATAACGCGATCGCGGAAACGATCATAGATTTCTCCGCTCGGATTGTCGTCCGGATATTTTGCGAGACCGGAGAGCACAATTTCCTTATCAGAAAATCCGCGCTTCCGAAGTTCGTCGGCGAGAGCACGCCATTCTTTTGGCGCATAGCCAATCCGGAAAGCTTTGATCGTATCTTTTGTTACGCCACGCTTTTCGATGTACTCGCGTGCTTCAGAATTATTTTCAAATTCACTTTCGTAAAATCGCGTCGCAATTTCTGTGAGTTCGAGCAAGCGGTCTTTTTCCGTGCGTTCAGCTTTGTCTGTCCCCTTGTATGCTTCGAGCGTCACACCGGCACGCTTGGCAAGCGACTCGAGCGCACCTTTGAAATCGAGTCCTTCAAATTGTTCAACGAACGTAAAAATGTCTCCTTTAGCTCCGCACCCAAAGCAGTAATAACTACCGCGGGTCGCGGAGACAAAGAAGCTCGGTGACTTTTCATTGTGGAACGGACAAACAGCTTTGTAGTTAATCCCCGCTTTGTCGAGTTTGAGGTACGAAGAAATAACGTCCACAATACTTAGTCTTTCTTTGATTTGTTCAACTGATGAACTCATGAATATTCAATTCTTCTTATGCGCACGTTAGTGAGCCCGAGACACCACTTCCCAAGCCGTGAGGCTTGGGAAGAAAATGCTACTTAGGTTCTTCTGTTTTAACTGCTGGAGTCTGCATCGCTTCGGTCGCGCCGTAACCAGTACCAGCTGGAATGAGGCGTCCGATGATAACGTTTTCCTTGAGACCGCGGAGCGTATCAACGCCTCCTCGGATTGCATTCGTAATAAGAACGCGGTTTGTGTTCTGGAAGGAAGCCGCAGAGAGCCATGACTTTGTCGTGAGCGCAGTTTCAGAGATACCGAGCACGAGTGAATCTGCCTTTGCTTCAACAAGACCTTCGGTCTTAACGCGGGCGTTTTCTTCGAGAAGTTCAACTGCTTCAACAATTTCTGTTGGAGAGAAGCTTGTATCTCCTGCGTCTTTAACTTTCTTACGTGAGAACATCTGACGGATGATGATTTCGATGTGCTTACGCGCGATCGATGCACCCTGAAGTTCGTACACTTTGTTGATTTCGTGAATGATGTATTCTTCTGCTTTTTCGCGTCCGCCGAATTTGAAGATTTCAGAGATGTCAGCAGAACCGTCTGTCATGATTTCACCCTTCGCTACCGGTGCTCCCTTCTGCACTGTCGGCTGACGGTGCGGAGGAAGTTCGTATGCAGTTTCGTTTGCCTTTCCATCTACCTTTGTGTCATGAAGGACAACGATTGTAGTGAGAGAGTTTTCTTTCTTAATGTCGATAACTGTTCCATCTTCGTGGGCAACAACTGCTGGGTTCTTTGGAAGTCGGCGTTCGAAAATTTCTTCAACGCGCGGAAGACCGGCGGTGATGTCCACTCCTGCGAGACCTCCGGCGTGGAAGGTTCGAAGCGTAAGCTGTGTACCTGGTTCACCGATAGCCTGCGCTGCGACGATTCCAACAGCTTCACCAACTTTCACAATATCGTTTCGTCCAAGGTCGAGACCGTAACATGCCTGACAGATTCCGTATGTTGTCTTACAAGTAAGTGGTGAACGAACGAATGCTTCCGTGATTCCTGCCTTTTCAAGACGCATTGCTTCTTCCTTGTTGATAAGGAATCCGCGCTTGTGAATTGTTTCGCCATTCTTATCTTTGAGATCAGCGGCGAGCACGCGTCCACGAAGTGTTTTTGAAATTGGAATTTCGATTCCAAGAACATTGTCCTTGATCATCATCTTTCCGTCTTTCGTTCCACAATCTACTTCAGTGATCACAACATCTTGTGCAACGTCTACGAGTCGGCGTGTAAGGTAACCCGCCTTCGCAGTGTTAAGCGCCGTGTCGGCCAAACCTTTACGTGATCCGTGCGTCGTAATGAAGTATTCGATCGGAGAGAAACCTTCCTTGAAGGATGGAATAATCGGGAAATCAATCGTGCGTCCACTCGGAGAAATAATGAGACCTTTCATACCTGCCATCTGAGCCAAGTTTGAAGCCGATCCTCGGGCACCGGACGTGATCATGTCGCTCGCAGATGAACCTTCAACGAGTGTTGCAGGAAGCATTGCTTCGATTTCTTTCTTCACGCCTTCCCAAATTTCGATCACCTTTCGGTATCGCTCTTCTTCAGAGAGAAGACCTTCGTTGAATTGGTTGATGACTTCAAGTTCTTTCTTACGTCCGATAGCAACCACAGCTGGCTTGCCTTCTGGAACGTGAATGTTGTCGATACCCCATGAAATTCCAGACTTTGTTGAATACGTAAATCCGAAAGTCTTGATCTTGTCGAGAACTTTTGGAGTCTCGTCGATACCGTAATGCATGATGAATTCATCCACGAGAGCGTTCAAGCGCTTCTGGTTGATCGTTTCATTCAAGAATGGGAAATCAGTTGGAAGAACAGAGTTGAACAAGAGTCGTCCGACAGTTGTTTCAAACGGCTGTGCGTTAAATGGCTTGTACTTTTCTGAATCTGTTCCGAGCACTTTGATTGGAGCGCGAAGTGATACTGCGCCAAAATCGTATGCAGTGATCGCTTGGTTTGGAGATGAGAACATCATGCCAACGCCAGTTTCTTTCGTACCAATTTTTGTCATCCAGAAACATCCGAGCGCCATATCCATACGTGGAGATGTGATCGGATCGCCGTTCTGAGGCTTCAAAAGGTTTTTGTTAGAAGCCATGCGCTCTTCTGCTTCTTTCTGCGCTTCCTTAGAAAGCGGAACGTAGACAGCCATCTGGTCTCCGTCGAAGTCGGCGTTGAACGCAGGACAAACGAGCGGATGCACCTGAATAGCGTTTCCTTCAATAAGGATCGGATTGAATGCCTGAATACCCAAGCGGTGAAGCGTCGGTGCACGGTTCAATAGAACGCGCTTACCCTTGATCACCTCTTCGAGAATCGCCCACACTTCTGGAATACCATCTTCAATAAGACGGTTAGCACCGCGAATGTTGTACGCGAGTTCTGTTTCGATAAGTTTTGAAATGACGAACGGACGGAAAAGTTCGAGTGCCATGTGCTTTGGAAGTCCACACTGTGAAAGTTTCAAGTTTGGACCGACAACGATAACGGATCGGCCGGAGTAGTCCACGCGCTTACCGAGGAGGTTCTGACGGAAGAGACCCTGCTTTGATTTGAGGTTGTCTGAAAGAGATTTCAAAGCGCGGCGCTGTGCCTGGTTCATAGCAACAGAATCGTTCTGACGAGCGATTGAGTTGTCGATGAGTGCATCAACTGCTTCCTGCAAAATACGCTTTTCGTTTCGGAGAATAACATCCGGTGCGCCGATTCCCTTAAGCTTTGCGAGACGGTTGTTTCGGTTGATCACACGGCGGTAGAGGTCGTTGATATCAGAAGTTGCGTGTCGTCCACCATCAAGAGCGACCATCGGTCGAAGTGCTGGCGGAATAACTGGAATGACTGTAAGGAACATCCATTCTGGACGGATGCCTGAAGTGATCATTGAGCGGATGAGTGAGAGACGCTTTTCGAGTTTCTCGCGTTCAACTGCTGATGCCTTCTCATGAGCGGCCTGTGTGATTTCCTGAAGCTTGTGAAGATCGAGGTTTTTAAGAACAGAGTAAATTGCTTCGGCACCGATAGATGCTTCGAAACAGATTCCGTACTTAAGTGAGTAGCGGTGGTACGCGATTTCAGTCAAAACTTTTCCTTCGTAGATTTCGCCAATTTCTTTCTTGGCAGTCATGAGAAGTTCTTTGAGCTTTGTCTTTGTGTCGTCGTCAGCTGCAGACTTTACCTTCGTCTTGTATTCGTTCTCAAGATTTTTGATGAGCTTGTCCTTTTCATCCTGATACACCTTCATGATGATGTAGCCGGCAAAGTAGATCACCTTTTCAAGATCTGTTGCCGTGATGTTAAGGAGAATAGACATTCGGCTTGGCACACCGCGGAGGAACCAGATGTGCGCGACAGGTGTCGCGAGTTCAATGTGGCCCATGCGTTCTCGGCGCACGATTGAACGTGTGACTTCAACGCCACACTTTTCACAAATAATATCCTTGTAACGAATGCGTCGGTATTTTCCACAGTAACATTCGTAATCTTTTTCCGGTCCGAAAATTCGTTCGTCGAAAAGACCACCACGTTCTGAGCGTCCTGTTCGGTAGTTGATTGTTTCTGGCTTTGTAACTTCGCCGTATGACCAGTCGCGAATGCGGTCTGGTGAAGCGAGTTTGAGCGAGATCGCGTCGAAGCCTGTGTTTGTTTCAATAGTTTTCATATAGATACTTATTATTTAGAGATTATTATTCACTAACCTCTTTATTAGGTGCTTCAACTCGACCGTTTCCTGACAAACCATTTCGCTGGAGATCCACATCAAGTGCGAGACCGCGGAGATAGTTGAGCATAACTGAAAATGATGCAGGCGTATTCGGAATTGGAATTTCTTCGCCCTTAATGATTGCATCGAATGCCTGTGAGCGTCCCATGATGTCGTCAGATTTTACCGTGAGCATTTCGCGAAGGGTGTGCGCAGCGCCGTAACCTTCGAGAGCCCACACTTCCATTTCTCCAAAGCGCTGTCCTCCACCTTGAGCTTTACCTCCGAGTGGCTGCTGCGTAATGAGAGAGTACGGACCGATAGAGCGCATGTGAATCTTGTCTTCAACCATGTGGTGCAGTTTGAGCATGTACATGATACCGACAGCAACATCCTGTTCGAATTTTTCACCAGTGCGTCCGTCGTAGAGTGGAAGCGTTCCAGTTTCTGGGAATCCAGCTTTGACGAGTTCTTCCTTGATTTCGAAATCACGTGCGCCAGAGAATGGAGGAACGATTGCTTGGTAACCAAGCGTGTTCGCAGCCATACCAAGGTGCATTTCCAAAATCTGTCCAAGGTTCATACGAGATGGGACACCGAGCGGCGTAAGAATTACGTCAACAGGAGTTCC
>CAZRTW010000013.1:0-14264 GCA_964603145.1 uncultured Candidatus Saccharibacteria bacterium
GGACTCCGTGCATACGCTCGAAGAAAAACTGAATTCTCTGTTTGATTCAATAAAACAGGATGGGAAAAAACTTGGGGCCATGATTGATCATTCCATTCCACTATCTGATGTTAGTGAGAAAAACGCGGCACTGATCGCACCGCTCGCACCGTTTGGCCTCGGCAATCCAAAACCAACATTCATTTTTAATAATGTGCTCATTAAGGCTACAAAACAATTTGGGAAAGAAAAAAATCATTTGGAAATCACAATTTGTGATGATGGAGGCAAAGATTGTGTCGCGATGTCATTCTTTGCAGAACCAAAAACATTTTCAAAGGAAGTGGTGGTGGGGGATCGCGTAGATCTCATTGCCACCTTTGACCGCTCGTTCTTTGCAGGCCGATGGTCACTCCGACTTCGAATTTTAGACATCAAATAGTACAATAATAGAACTTTCATAGACGGATGCAGTTCAGGGCGCAAGTGAGGCTTGTGACCAAGGTGTAGTACCCCTACTCCGCGGGAGCAAACGAGCGCGGCAACGCAGAAATGCACCGTATAGGGAAGTTCTAAGAACATGAAAAAAGACATTATTATTGTTTTTACTGACGGAGCTTCCCGGGGCAATCCTGGCCCTGGAGGTTGGGGCGCTATTGTTATTTCACCAGATAATAAGGTGACTGAACTCGGTGGACGTGAGGCACCTACGACCAATAACCGCATGGAACTCTCCGGCGCACTCCATGCTCTTGCCTTTATTGAAACTAAAAAACTTCCGGGCAAGATTGAAATTCACACTGACTCCGCTTACCTCCTCCAAGGAGTTACCGGTTGGATGTATGGCTGGGAAAAAAATGGCTGGAAGACAAAAAATGGTGAAGATGTATTAAATCAAGATCTTTGGAAAGAAATTGGGGCATTAGTTTTTCGCCTCAAACAAAAACACGAAATCGATTGGAAGAAGGTGAGCGGTCACAGTGGGCTTGTCGGAAACGAACGTGTCGATGTGATTGCAACAAGTGCGGCAGATGAGGCCCAGCAACTTCTCTTTGTTGGCTCTCTTTCTGCGTATGAAAAAATTATTGGCGGTTCTGTATTTGATAGCACGCCAGGCGTAGAAAAAAAGAAAAAAACTAGTTCAAGCATGCCCGCGTATTCATATGTGTCCCTTGTTGGCGGTCTTATCATGGTCCATAAGACTTGGCCGGAGTGTGAAAATAGAGTGAAGGGCAAAAGTGGTGTGCGATTCAAAAAAGTATTTTCTAAGGAGGAAGAAGCAAGTCTTATACAAGAATGGACAGAAGCACCTCTACATTCACGCGATTAGACATTTTTCTCTTTGTTCTCATTATTGTTCTCTGTGCTCTTCGAATCTCACAATTAAAACTCGACCCTGCGCTCTATAACGGCGGGGCGGGGAATCATGTTACTCAAATTGGCAAAGTCGCCAACGTTACTCTTGGTGATTTCGGACAATCATTCACTCTTCTAACAGAAAACAACGCCAATCTTTTAGTTCGTACAAAATTCACTCCAAAAATTGAATATGGAGATACGGTAGAAGTTTCTGGAATGCTGACACTTCCGGAGAATTTCACAACCAACCTTGGAACAGAATTTGATTATATTTCGTATCTAAAAAAGGATTCGATTCTTTTTATTGTGCCGAATGCAAAAGTCAGCGTGCACGCTCATGGAGGAAGTCGTTTCATAAAAACACTCCTCTTTTTCAAGGAAGAGGTTTTGAAAAGTCTGCATCGTGTATTTTCTCCACGAGATGCGAATTTTATTGCAGGGCTCGACTTGGGAGAAAAGAGCGCGATCGATTCGGATTTTCGTGATGATCTGGTTACCACTGGAACGATTCATATTATTGCGCTATCGGGACAAAATGTGAGTATCATTGCCACTGCACTTCGCGATTTTTTCGTGGAGATTTTGGGTTTCTCGCCGATAGTCGCGAGTGTAAGCGGATCGCTCGGGATTTTGTTCTTTGTTGCCATGACTGGATTTCAATCTTCTGCTGTGCGGGCGGGAATCATGGCTATCATTGCGATCTATGGCAGGGGAACGGGGAAACAATACAATGCATTTCGCGCACTTCTTTTTGCAGCATTTCTCATGATTATGTGGGATCCGAAATATCTTCTCTATGATGTTTCATTTCAATTATCATTTCTTGCGACGCTCGGCATTATTTTCATTATGCCGATTCTTGAACGGCGTTTTGTGCGAGTACCAAAGAAAATTCTATGGATAATGCCGCTTCGTGAAATATTGGCTGGAACACTGGGTGCGCAAATAGCTGTCTTGCCATTTATTCTCTACAAAATGGGAACGCTTTCACTCATTGCTCTGCCCGCAAATATTCTGATCCTCCCTCTCATTCCATATGCCATGGGTTTTGGAGCGCTGGCCGGAGCGATTGGATTTTTCTCGGTCTATCTTGCCGTGCCATTTTCGTACATCACGCACGCGCTCCTCTCATATATTGTTTTTATTGTCACTCGTTTTGCGGATGTTCCGTATGCTTCGCTCACCATCAAACATGTTCCACTTGTCATTACACTTGTTCTCTATTTGATTATTATTTTTTTCACCTACCGAGCATATAAAAAACCGGCGGTTTGATTACCGCCGGTTTTTTATTTATAACTATCGTTCAAACCGTTCCTCAACTTTAGCCCACGAAAGATTTTCAAAAAATGCGTCAACGTATTTTTTCTTTTCGCTTGTCGGGTAGTCATAGACAAATGCGTGCTCCCACATATCAAGAGCGAGGATGAGCTTCGGGCCATTTAAGAGACCCAAGTGTTGCTCATCAACCCATTGGGTAAGGAGGTGGCCTGTCTCGTTGCAGTAATAGAGCATCATCCAGCCGACGCCTCGAGTCATGGCAACTGCTTTAATGCGCTCCATGAATGTGTCAAAGGTGATGAAGTCTTTTTGAATTTGCTGCATAAGGCGACCTTCTTTGCCGATGACGGAAGGGCCACCTTCAAACTGCGAGAAGTAAGCCTCATGGTTTCTCATACCATTGTGCTCGAAGGCAAAACGACGCTGAAGCTCAGCAAGTTCGTAGGCCCATTTTTCAGAATCCTTTGAAAGTTCGGCAATCTGATTTTGGATATAGTTTGCGAATTTTACATAGCCAGCGTAGAGCTTCAAATGCTCTTCAATATTTTTGGCAGAAATACCCTTAAGTTCAGGCAGGTTGAATGTTTTAGCGGTGAAATAGTCCATATTTTTGTGTTTCCCAAAGGTCGGACCTTTGGGAAAAGTTATCCTTTTGTCTTTATAATTTCTTAATACCGTTTCAGTATACTACTTTGCATGAAAAATAGGGTTTTCAGTATACTTCTCTCAATAACGGTTACGCTTCTTCCTTGTGACATAGCTTCTGCGAAGGCACCGCTTCTTATTGCTTTTCTTGATGTGGGGCAAGGAGACGCTATTTATATTGAAGCACCAAATGGCAATCAAATGCTTATTGATGGCGGTCCAAAGGAGACTCTTATGAATGTGCTTCCGGACTACATGCCCTTTGCCGACCGCTCCATTGATGTCATCATGGTAACCAATCCAGATACTGACCATTATTCTGGCTTCCTCTCACTTTTCGATTCATATGAAGTGGGTGTGGTGATCGAGCCGGGAACAAAGAGCAGAACGCCAACACATGCCGTATTCCAAGAACTGATTGTCGAAAAAGATATTCCTGCACTTATTGCACGGAAAGGAATGACTATCGTGCTCGATTCGGTAAACGATGTGAAGTTTACCGTACTTTTCCCAGACCGAGATGTCTCGAAGTGGGCAATTAATGATGGATCGATCGAAGGAATCCTTACGTACGGAAGAACAAAAGTATTTTTTACCGGCGATGGCTCCAAGAAAACGGAGGGAATTATTGTGTCGGGGAATCCCAAAGAGGTTTTGAAAAGTGATATTTTAAAAATTGGTCATCATGGATCACGAACGGCGACGGCGGATGACTTCGTCTCCGCCGTCGCCCCAACGTATGCAATTATTTCAAATGGAAAAAATAATACGTATGGCCATCCGCATAGAGAAACACTCGAAACACTCAAGCGACACAATATTAGCGTTCATCGCACAGATATTGAAGGAACAATAATATTCACCTCAAATGGGGATACCTTCCAAAAAACTACTACTAAATAAGGCTATTTGACGACCCACTAAAACCTATTGCGTAAGAAGTAATAGTTGTACAATTAAAAGGTTAAGTCAGTATTACTAATTCTTAATTTTTATAAGTATGAAAAAAATAAGTGTAGCAGTGCTCCTTTCTGTTTTACTCCTAACCGGAGCACAGACTGCGGAAGCGATTAGCTTAAGCAGTTTCTTCAGTATGTTTAAAAATACCGGACAGGCTCCGGCATCAAGCCTCGGCGCGTCGGTTATTAATAGCTCTTCCGGATATTCTACTAATAATGCTACGGCTACTTCTACAGCAACGACATCTAGCACCACAACAGCGCCTAGTACAACGACAGCAACCACGAATACGAATACAGGAGCGACTGCAACAACTCAATCGGCTTCCACTACCACTATTTCAGAGCCAACAACTACATCTTCTAATACAACAACTTCAACTACCGCTTCTACTACACAGAATACTGCAACGACAACTACTACACCTACGCATACCACATCGTATAGCGTAACAACAGACACTACTTCGATTGCTCCAACTGCCACGACCACGACAGCAGCGACCACAACTTCTTCTACTACAACAGCGACTCCAACTGTAACTAACACAACAACGACACGTGCGGTTATTATGCCAGCATCTCTCGGACAGAGCGGTGCCAATGTTTGGGCTATTCAGAATGTGCTTATCAAAAAGGGATATCTCAAGGCAGAGGCAAGCGGGTACTATGGACGACAAACAGCTACCGCCGTAGCACAGTTTCAAAAAGATAATGGACTCACTGCACTCGGACGAGTTGGCCCAGGAACGAGCGCACTCCTTAATACTACGACGAATACTATCGCAGTCGATGCTGTTCCCTCATATGATCCAGTTACAAGCGGTTCAGGATTGCAGATTAGCCGAAATACAGCATATGGTGACCAGACCATCGCCCCAGGCTCGGCTCACTATCGAGTTGGTTCATACAATGTAAAAAATTTGAGTTCAACAGAAACAGTTACACTTACTGGATTTACTGTTGGATTTACGGGCCTTTCATCGACAACATATTCACAACTTTCAAATATTTCTGCGACTGTAAATGCTGTGGTTGTCGGTCCAACTATTGCGACATTGCCATCAACATACATGGTTGGCATTCCATTCACATCTACGCTTGCACCGAGCGCGACAGTCGTTGTTGATCTTTACGCAGACGTAAGTACAACGGCAACAAGTAGCTTCCGATCAAACCTCATCGCATGGGGAACTGGATCTACAGGCGCGCACTATGGAACACATGGAAGCGCATCATATTCCGGACAGGCAATGTATATCGGAGGCGGATGCTCAGGAACTGCTCTTTCTACACGCGTAGCTGGTCCAAATGGTGGGGAAGTCTACACTGTCGGGGGAACTATGCATATAACATGGAATACCTGTGGACATGCAACAACGGCACCTGTGCACATCGGAATTCGAGATTCACGATATAGTCCACATCTCGGTTCTGGAGAGGCAGGAATTATCGCTACGACAAACACAGGATCGTATACATGGAGCATCCCCGCGACATTGGACAGCCTTTCAGGCGGAAGTATCGGAGGAACATCAGTGTATACAATCGTAATTTATGTATCGGGAGGAGGTCCATCAACTCATTTTGATGAAAGTGATGCACGATTCACTATCAATCCTCTGACATCATCTTGTACCATTAATTCCCTTACTGCATATCCTTCAACTATTTCATCAGGAAGTACGTCAATGCTTGCATGGGCAACAACAGGTTGTCACGCAGTTGAGATCACGAATGGCCCAGGCACCACAGTTAGTGTATCTCCAAGTGGTACTCGAGTTGTTGGTCCGCTCTATACGACAACAACATACACAATGACAGCTGTGGGGACTACGGGAGGACCAGTTACTGCGACAGTGACGGTGAACGTCGGACCTTCTGCTTGTATTGTCACATCGTTCATCGCTACTCCTTCCACTATTTCGCCAGGAAGCTCATCGACATTGTCATGGAGCACGACGGGATGTACTAGTATGGCTATTGTAAGTTCTGCTGGTCCGTTCTCTGCACCGAGCGTTCTGTCAGGCTCAACTTCTACTGGTCCGCTTACGGCAACGACAACCTACACAATCACAGCGACGAATGGTACGACTTCAATGACACGTTTGGTGACAGTTACAGTCGCAACAATCAGTTGGACCAACCATAGTGGGTCATCAGGAATGGGCGAGTGGTATTCCCTCGCTTCGTCTTCCGATGGTATGCGTCTCGTAGCAGTTAATCATGGAGGAACTGCTGGATCGGGATACATTTATGTATCAACAAATGGTGGTGCAACATGGACTAATCATGGAGGCGCATCCGGAATGCGTTCTTGGCGCTCAATTGCTTCGTCTTCCGATGGTATGCGTCTCGCTGCGGTTGATGAGGGGCCAAGTCATTCCGGTGGTTACATTTATGTATCAACAAATGGTGGTGTCACATGGACTAACAATGGAGGAGCATCTGGGTTGCGCTCTTGGATGTCTATAGCTTCCTCTTCCGACGGTATGCGTCTCGCAGCTACTTCGACTGCTGTGAGTGGTGGTAGCGGTTATATTTGGGAATCTACTGACGGCGGGCTCACATGGACTAACAATGGAGGATCTTCAGGAGCTCGTGGTTGGGCTTCCATTGCTTCTGATTCTACAGGAACTAAACTTGTCGCTACTGATTACACTGGCTACATTTATGTCTCAACAAACGGCGGTCTTACATGGACCAATCACGGAGGTTCATCCGGCACACATGCTTGGACATCAGTTGCTTCTTCTTCTGATGGTTCACGCCTCGTCGCTACAACCTTTGATGGTCCTGGAGGATACATTTATGTCTCAACAAACGGCGGTCTTACATGGACCAATCACGGAGGTTCTTCCGGAGCACGTGGCTGGACAGGAGTAACATCTTCTTCTGATGGTATGAAGTTGGCAGCTACGCAGGTTTCTCTCTATGGCGGAGGATACGTCTGGGAATCTACTAATGGTGGTGTCACATGGACTGACCATAGTGGGTTATCTGGATTGCTTTCATGGCGTTCAATTACATCTTCTTCTGACGGCTCACGTTTAATAGCCGGTACAAGTTGGGGCCATATTTGGACTAAGCCATAATAATTAAACTAAAATAAAAAATCCCGCCACATGGCGGGTTTTTTTTATTTTAATTTTGCATCATCTGGTGGATTTGGTGGTGTAGGTGGTAGTTCTTTAGGATCATCAAAACAACGATGAGACCAGAGATTTATTTTTTTATTTTTCCCTGGTGCTTCTCCGGGTGTTGGAGTTATTTCGATTACGTATTCGATATCAACTCGAATAAGTGTTTCTGCATCAGCATGCTTGTTATTCCAGGTTCGACACAAATATTTTCCGTATGGGGAGCGGTATTCACTGTTCTTGGCCTCGGAAATATTCATGAGATATTTTTGCCAGCGCTGATCAGGATAGCCTTTTGAAACATCTGCCGGTTTTTCATACGAAACGGAATAGAGCGATTCTCCGGTTACCATTGGACCGTTCTTGAAAATATCCACCTGTCGGCCATCGTCGAGTGTGGCGGAAATCACATACCAACCATCTTCAGTAAGCGGTGTTGGAGCGAACATACCAAATTGTTGATCAAGCCGTGTGGTCCAAGCAACCCAGTCGATTTCCCGCAAGAGCTTGTGCTTGTCGTTCGGGTCAACATTCCAAATAAAAATATAGAGCGCGAGGAAAATAATGGCGACATTTCCTACTGTTTTTAATTTTCGTTCGCGGAGAGAGGGAGCATGAGGAAGCGGTTCTGGTATGCAAACAGCAAGACGGCTACTTGCTACTTTCCTGTATGACCATTCGCCAATATGACGGATACCAGGGAGGTCCATAATCGGAACAAGCCAGAAAAAAAGAGGGGAATACCAAACCACTTTTGAAACACCTGCATAGCCAAGATGCATTTTCCCGTGACGGTCGAGTACTATCCAAGAGTTTTCTCGAGCCATAACGCTTGAGATGTGCTCATCTCTGGAAGATGGCAAGAGTCTTGTGTCCGAAGAGAGTAGTAAAAACTTTTTTAATACATGTACTGTTTTAAAACAGAATGTGCAGTCGGTGTCGTAATAAATAGTAAGCCCACTTCGAGCACGCATACGGAAAAATTGTGTGAACGGTGTCCACCACTTTTCCCAGAAATATTCTGGAAGAAGTCCGAGTGTGACGACGATCATGATCGAGCCAAAGAGGCCGAGGTGCATTGAGAGGTTGAAACCTATTTGCATGAGAGCAAAAAGAAGAAGGCCGATGGTGCGTACGAAACCTGTTTTAAATGGAGAGAAGAGGAGAATTGATCCGTATTTTTCTATGGCAATAGTTGCAAATGTGAGAACTGCGGTAAGTCCATTAAATTGTCGGAGCCACCCCCCGAGTGGGCGAACGAGTTGGTCAATATAGAGTGCGTAATAGACGGCAGTTCCGTCCTGCCAGGCAAGGCCAGTTTTTAGCACTCCGCTCATAACATAAATGATGACGATCTGAAGAATGTACGCAATACTTGCCGCCCCAACAAAAAACTTTTCGGTAACTTTGGGAATGCGATTGAACAAGCGATCAAGTGACCAGACGGTTCCTGTCGGAAGAAACATCATCCAAAAGAGAACGACGCGAAAAACAATATCACCCCCTTGAATGATCATTGGATTTCGTGACTGAAGTGAAATGAGAAGGAACCATGACATGATAGTGGCGAAGCGTGTGCGGTAACCCGTCATGAGCATAACGGCAAAAATTGCTGCGATTACAAAGAGGAGTGCTTGCACGACAGGCAGACCGCTTATCATATGAACTGATATATAAAACTTTCCGCCGAAGAGATTGAGTAAGTCAGCGCGGGGAAGAACACCAGCGTCGCTGTAGTGGGCGATAAGACTGTGTGCGCGTTGACACAAGTCCATAAGAATAAGCGCTCCTATGCTAAAGCGCATGAGTGCGAGCGAGCGGTAGTCGAGAGAGAAAAACTCAACGAGTTTCTGTTTCCATTTCACAGCTTTAGTATAGAGAGTTTTGGAATGAAAGCAAAAGCGCCACCGGTGGTAACCGGTGGCGCTTTTGAGTTTATTTACTTAACCTTGATGATTCCAGCTTTCTTAAGAGCAGCGAATGCACCGAGTTTATTGATAGTGCGGAGACCGCGAGTAGAGACAGGAAGATTGAAAGTCTTACCGAGTTCTGGAACGAAGACTTTCTTTTTCTGGATGTTTGGATACTTACGAACCATTCCAGTTGGGTTGAATTTAGTAGCACGAGTACGGTTTGAGTACCCGCCAGCCATAATTGAACCTTTTTTAGTTATTGCGCAGACTTTTGCCATATATTTGTTTCCTTAATACGTGTCACGCATGCTATCATATAGAACATAGGAATGCAATGTTGCCTTTATTTTGCTCTCCTTTTTATATTTCATGCACGGCATAGATACAATATTTTATATTCTTGTCCTTGTTATGTCCGTGGTCGTTCACGAGGTTTCGCACGGAGTGGCCGCTGACCGTCTCGGCGATCCGACAGCTCGTTTTGCTGGCCGTCTTTCCCTCAATCCGCTTATACACCTCGACTGGGTGGGATCGGTTTTCCTTCCAATTCTACTTGTTATCTCCGGAGCAGGGTTCATTATCGGCTGGGCTAAACCTGTCCCTTACAATGAACGCAATCTCACGAACAAACGTTGGGGGAGTGCAATTGTGGCAGGAGCAGGAATTTTTTCTAACATCTGTCTCGCCGTCATTTTTGGTCTTTCAATTCGATTAGCTCCTTACTTTGGTGATGCGGCACCTGCTTTCATTAAAATTGCCTCAGCGATTTCAGAAGTAAATCTCCTTCTTGCCCTCTTTAACCTCATTCCGATTCCACCGCTCGATGGGTCAAAAGTTTTGTTTGCATTCATTCCGCGCGCAGCGGCAAAAATTGAACGCACTATAGAGTACCTCTCCCTTCCTCTTCTCATTCTCTTTATTTTCTTCCTTTGGCCGAGTTACATCTCTCCGTTCGTTAACTATGCGTTCACGCTAATTTCTGGTATTCCTGCGCCATTTTAATTTTACATAATGAAGTTTCAACGAACCATAATAAAAGTATTCGCAACACTCGGATTTTTCCTCCCGATAATTGTTTCTGCGGGAACTATTGACGCTTCAAATTACAAAGCACGCCTCTGCGAAAACGAAGATTGTTCAACCTATTCTGTGGTCTATTGGCGTACGACCAATGGAACGGCGGTTACAGTTACAACAAGCGGGCTCACTGGGTATATCTGGTCAGAGGATTTGGGTTGGATCAATCTCGCTCCAACAAACAGTGGAGTGCTAAATACTTCAGCTGGCGTACTCTCCGGATATGCATGGGGTTCAACTGCGAGTTGGGTAAATTTTGATACCACAAATAGCGGGGTGACTATTAATACATCTACTGGTGAGTTTTCTGGGTATGCTTGGGTCTCAAGCGGTGGTTGGATGAAATTCGATTGTGCAATTGCTGATGCCTGTGTCAAAACTGATTGGAGACCCTCCTCCGGTACTGCTGGAGGAGGCGGAAATGCTGGTGGAGGTATTGGAGGCGGAGGAACCACTACAACCGGTGGAGGTGGCACGACTACAACAGGTGACGGGGATACCGGAACAACAGGAGGAGATACTACAACGACAGGTGGCGATACAACAACAACCGGTGGAGATACCACAACTACTGGTGGTGATACCGGGACAACGGGAGGTGACACAGGCACAACGGGCGGTGGCGATGGTGGTGGGACAACGACAGGCGGGGGAGGAACAACTGGCGGGACTACCGGTACTGGAGGCGGAGGAGATCCATGCCCAGAAGGTACGACGACCAATATTCTTGGCCAAGTAGTTGGTCAAGTAAAAGACACATTCTGTGAGACAAAAGAGGCTACGAAGAGTGCAATTGCTGATATTAAAAAAATCATCCAAAGCAAAGAGGGAGACATTATTGCAATCGCAATTTCTACAACGGGTGTCATTGCTGGAGCGTCACTTACAATTGCCACTTCGCTCTTTCTAAACCCACTTTCATTCTCTGAAATTTTCCTCATCCCGGCTCGTCTCTGGTCACTTCTTATGGCTGCAGTCGGTCTTAAAAAGCGTCGTCGACCTTGGGGAACTGTGTATGATTCAATCACTAAGCAACCGCTTGATCCTGCATACGTAACACTACGCACGATGGAAGGAGTGGAAGTTACTTCAAGTATCACAGACCTCGACGGCCGATTCGGTTTCGTGGTTCCTGCCGCTGGTCACTACATGATTTATGCGCAGAAAACAAACTATGTCTTCCCATCGCAAAAACTCGTCGGTTATGACCACGATGAACTCTACCGTGATCTCTACTTCGGCGAACATTTCTTTGTAGCGAACGCAGGTGATGTCATCATCAAAAACGTTCCAATGGATCCGGAGAAATTCGACTGGAATGAATTTGCTAAAAAACAGCAGAATCTTATGCGCTTCTATTCAAAACGCGACAAGATTTTGCGTCGCATTTCAGATATTTTCTTTGCTGTTGGTTTTGTCGTTTCATCCCTTGCCACAATCGCTGCGCCAAAGACGTACAACATTATTATTTTCTCACTGTATGTTACTCTCTTCTTTATTCGTCGCTACGGCGCGCATTCTCGTCCGTATGGAGACATTACTGATGTGGCAACAGGTAATCCGGTTTCATTCGGAATTATTCGAATTGCATCCGCGGCAACAGGCGTGGAAGTTATGCACCGCATTGCAGACGCGAAGGGCCGTTATTACGCGCTTCTTCCAAATGGTGAATACAAGATTCGTATTGATCGCAAACTTCCTGATGGAAAATATCAGACAGTGGCGAAAGATCTTCCTGCAACTGTTAGTAACGGGTATCTTTCAAAAACGTTCCTCATTAATACTGCGGGACTCTCTGATGTGACGCCACCAACACCTCCATCTCCACCAGTACCGCCTACTCCACCTACGCCATCAACTCCGCCGGCTTCTCCTCTCCCTCCCACACAACCGACTCCGCCGAGTACTCCTCCACAAGTTCCAGTATCAGTGCCTAAAGTAGATCCATTACCTAAAGAATCCCTTGGTGAGTCTATGGTTGGCAATCAGCCGATTCCAATTCCCGTTCCGAAACCTACTGAAATTAGTATGCCTAATCCAATTCCATCAGTTTCAGCAACACCCGCCGGCCAATAGGCCGGCGGGCTTGCTTTTAAACTCTCTCTTATGTATAGTGGTGCCCGTAGCCGATCTGCGGCTTTTTTTAATCAAGATATGCCAACAATCAATCAGCTCTCAAAACGTGGTCGCGTTCTAGTTAAGCGAAAGTCACGCGCAACAGCACTTGCCCGTGGTTTCAATGCGCTTAAGAACCGTCCAATCTATTACAACGCTCCATTTAAGCGTGGCGTTTGTACAAAAGTTACAACTACTACTCCAAAGAAGCCTAACTCTGCTCTCCGAAAAATCGCCCGTGTCCGCCTTTCAAACGGCATGGAAGTTACTGCATACATCCCAGGTGAAGGACACAACCTCCAAGAACACTCTGTTGTGATGCTTCGTGGTGGCCGTGTTAAGGACCTCATCGGAGTTCGTTACCACATTGTTCGCGGACGTCTCGATACTGCCGGAGTTGAAAAGCGCCGCCAGTCACGATCTCTCTACGGTAACAAGAAGCCTAAGGCAGCAGCAGCTAAGAAATAATCTATATGCGACGACCAGTAAAAAAACGAAATATTCCAGGAGCTGATATTAAATTCGGTTCTGATAAGCTCGAAAAATTCATCAACAACGTAATGTTGGATGGAAAGAAAGAGACTGCTCGAAAATGTGTCTATGGCGCATTTGATATCATCAAGGAAAAGACTCAGGCGGATCCTCTTGAAGTATTCAATACAGCAATCAGCAATGTTGGTCCTACAATTGAAGTTCGCTCACGCCGTGTTGGTGGAGCAAACTATCAGGTTCCTCGCGAAGTTCGCCCAGAGCGAAAGCAGGCACTTGCATACCGATGGATTATCGATGCCGCTCGCGGTGGAAAGGGTAAGCCAATGGCAGAGAAACTCGCCGCTGAACTCCTTGCAGCATTCAACAACGAAGGAGCAGCTATCAAGAAGCGAGACGACACAAAGAAAATGGCAGATTCGAACAAAGCTTTCGCTCACCTTGCTTGGTAACATATTGACACTTAAACAAAAAAACTCCCTAGCGGGAGTTTTTTTGTTTATCCACTATGTTTAATCATTCCGATTTGATTTAATTGAAGTCCGTTCAAAACTTCTTTCAAAAATCACGCATACAAACTTATGTCATTTATGTGTCAAAAATGTTCAAATTGCAAAGGGTGCAACACTTTATTAATTGCAGCTCTTACTCGCGTTATTATGGATGGCCGTCCGAAGAGGAGGGCCCGAATTTTTAAAAGCCAAGAAGAGCGACGACGAACTCCCTCCCGAAGAATTCCCGCATAAGCGGGGCCGGCTGCTATAACCAAAAGCAGCCTTTTTTCTTGTTTATCTTGCAAAAATCAGCCTTTTTCTGTATAGTTTTCGCACAAGTTGGACTCGGTGTCCGCTTTTTTAATAGCCTTTTAGCACATATAAGTATTTACATGGAACGCGATTATCCTCTTAATAAGGTTCGAAACTTCGGAATTATTGCCCACATCGACGCGGGTAAGACTACTACGTCTGAACGCGTGCTCTTTTACACTGGTGTCTCTCACAAAATCGGTGAGGTGCACGAGGGTGAGGCCGTGATGGACTGGATGGAACAGGAACGTGAGCGTGGAATCACGATCACGTCTGCTGCGACGACATGTTTTTGGACACCGACCTATGTTGATGACAAAAAAGATGCGAACAAAAAGTTCCGCTTCAACCTCATCGACACTCCTGGGCACATCGACTTCACTGTTGAAGTGAAGCGCTCTCTCCGTGTTCTCGACGGAGCTGTTGTGGTATTCGACGGTGTTGCTGGAGTAGAACCACAGTCTGAGACAAACTGGCGCTACGCCGATGAAGCGAATGTTC
>CAZRTW010000013.1:14274-16631 GCA_964603145.1 uncultured Candidatus Saccharibacteria bacterium
TCCTCGCGTGTGTTTCATCAACAAGCTCGACCGAACAGGTGCAAACTTTGAAAAATCATACGCATCTATTCTTGACCGTCTTTCAAAGAAAGCAGTTCGTCTCCACATTCCAATCGGACTCGAAGATAAATTTGAAGGAGTCGTTGACCTTCTTGCGAACAAGGCTGTTCGCTTTGAAGGAGACAAAGGTGAGAAAGTTGTTGTCACTGACAATATTCCTGAAGACATGAAAGCGGATGTTGCAAAATACCGTGGTGAACTCATCGAGGCTATCGTTTCAAACGATGACGCTATGATGACTGCATACCTTGATGGAAAAGAGCCAACACTCGCAGAACTCAAGGTTGTTCTCCGCAAGGCTGTTATTGCAAACACAATCTTCCCAGTGCTTGCAGGTACTGCGCTCAAGAACAAAGGTGTTCAGCTCGTCCTCGACTCTGTTGTTGACTACCTTCCATCTCCATCTGATATGCCGCCAATGCACGCAATCAATCCTGACACTGATGAAGATGTCACTATCACTGCAAATGATAACGAACCACTTTCTGCTCTTGCCTTCAAAGTCGCATCAGACCCATTCGTTGGTCAGATTATTTTCTTCCGTGTGTACTCTGGAACTCTCTCTGCTGGTTCATACGTTTACAACCCTCGCACTCGAAACAAGGAACGTGTTGGACGTATCGTTCGAATGCACGCAAATGAGCGTGAAGAAGTGAAGAAAGTTTTTGCCGGAGAAATTGCAGCAGCAGTTGGACTCAAAGAAGCTATCACGTCTGACACACTCTGTGAGCCAGAACACCCAATTGCACTCGACCGTATCGTTTTCCCAGAACCAGTTATCTCGATGCGTATCGAGCCGAAGACAAAGGCCGACCAGGAAAAAATGGGTATGGCACTCAACCGTCTTGGGCAGGAAGATCCTACATTCCGCGTCTCAACTGATCAGGAAACTGGCGAAACAATCATCGCCGGAATGGGAGAACTTCACCTTGAAATCATCGTGGACCGTTTGAAGCGCGAATTCACTGTTGAAGTTAATGTCGGGAAGCCACAGGTTGCATACCGAGAAACAATCAGTCAGCCATCTGAAGCTGAAGGTAAGTACATCAAGCAGTCTGGAGGTCGCGGTAACTACGGACACGTTAAGATCAAGATGAAGCCGATGGATAAACTTACGAAAGAAGAGATTGAAGATCTTCCACGTAACACGAAACGTGAAGCGCACTTTGAATTTGTTAACACGATTAAGGGAGGAGCTATTCCGCTTGAATATATTCCTGCGTGTGAAAAAGGATTCAAAGAAGGTCTCGACCGTGGAGTTGTTGCCGGATTCAAAATGGAAGATATTTCTGTTGAACTCTGGGACGGTTCTTACCACGATGTTGACTCAAACGAAATGGCCTTCAAGATTGCTGCATCTATGGCAGTACAGGAAGCGGCTAAGCGTGCAAACCCTGTTCTCCTTGAGCCAATGATGAATGTTGAAGTGGTTACTCCTGATAAGTTCATGGGAGACGTTACAGGTTCACTTTCTGCAAAGCGTGGAATTATCGAAGGTATGGAACAGCGCGGGCTTAACCAAGCTGTTAAAGCTGTGGTTCCACTCTCTGAAATGTTCGGGTACATGACGACACTTCGCTCTATGACTGAAGGTCGTGCAGGATTCACAATGGAATTCCTCCGCTACGATGTTGTGCCACGAAATGTGGCTGACGAAATCGTCAAATCTCGCACAACAACTGCGTAATATGACTTAAACAAAAAGCCCCGCCGGCGAAAGCCGGCGGGGCTTTTTGCGTGGTATCATATATTTAGATACGTATGATTCTCGCTCTCGTTATCGCTATTCTCGCCGGACTCTATATAGCACTTCCGACAGGACCAGTCGGCGCCTTTGCGATTAAGCGGGGACTGCGTTTTGGTTTTCGCGCAGGATTTTTTGTTGGACTTGGTTCAACTACGGCGCAAATTCTTATTGCCTCGCTTATCATGTTCGCGTACTCGTATGTCGCGAAATTTTTTGCAGCACATGAGATTGTAATTACGTTTATCGACGGAATTATTCTGATGCTTCTTGGCTTTGCGGCCCTGCGTAAAAAATCAAAAGAAGAGGGGAAGGAAGAATCTGAAACACAAACAAAAGAATTCAGTGCCGGCTTCCTTCTTACCATTACCAACCCCAATCATATTGCGACTTACACTATGATTCTCGGATTTGTTGGAAAATATTTCACAACCACGCAAAAGTACATCATGTTTATTTTTGGCGTTGTGATCGGAGGCGTGCTTATGTGGTTTTTAGTTTCAAAAATTATTTCGCACTTTCGACAATTTATTTCAGAGAGGAATCGTTCGCG
>CAZRTW010000014.1:0-8129 GCA_964603145.1 uncultured Candidatus Saccharibacteria bacterium
CACTCAAATTTTCAAAAGCGCTCTCAAAAGGCGCAAGCGTAGCAGTCGATGGTGTTTGTCTTACGGTGGTGTCTCAAAACAAAAATATTTTTGACGCTGATATTCTTCCTGAAACATGGGAGCGCACCATGATGAACCATTATGAAAAAGGGGACATGGTAAACCTCGAATTTCCCACAAACAAAATTCACTTTCATGGGCATGTTGTACAGGGGCATGTGGACGGAACCGCAAAACTCGTTTCGATTATAAAAAAAGAAACAAGTCGAATCCTCACATTCTCTGCTAAAAAAGAAATTTTGAAATATATCGTAGAGAAAGGTTCGATTACTATAAACGGAATTTCGCTCACAGTTACTGTCGTAGATTCGAAACAATTTTCCGTCGCGATTATCCCTCACACATGGGACCTCACCAATTTAAAATGTCTTAAAAAGGGGTATGCAGTGAATATTGAAGTCGATGTGCTCGCAAAATATGCAGAAAAACTATATGCCAAAGAATAATAAAAAAATCGCAATAATCGGAGCAGAATATCGGAAGGAGATTGTCGATAATCTTGTTTCTGGCTGTCTTTCTGAACTCAAGAAGAAAGGAGTAAAGAAAAATGATGTTGAAGTGTTCCGTGTTCCCGGCGCTCTTGAGATTCCTCTACTTACTAAGAAGCTCGCAAAAAAAGGAGGATATGGAGTAATCATTGTTTTTGGGGTAATCCTTAAGGGAGATACTTACCACTTCGAACAGGTATCAGATGAATGCGCGCGTGGCTGCATGAATGTCTCATACGATTTTGAAATTCCAGTTATTTTTCAAGTGCTCTCTGTCTATACTCTCTCCGATGCAGAAGCTCGATCAAAAGGTGCCAAAGACAATCGTGGTATCGAAGCGGCGCACACAGCACTTGCCATGATGAAGCTCTATAAAAAAATCTAATGGGTTACACACTTTCAACAATCGAAGAAGGAATTGAGGAAATAAAAGCTGGCCGCATGTTAATTGTGGTTGATAGCCCGAATCGTGAAAACCAAGGCGATATTATTTTTTCTGCACAATTTGCCGATCTCGAAAAAATGAATTTTGTTTTGAATGAATGCCGTGGCATGACGTGTGTGGCGCTTTCAAAGGAAGAAGCAATTCGTCTCGATCTTCCTGTCATGGTGCCGAAGATTGATGCGACAGAAAAAACAGGTGTGCAATTTACTATTACAGTGGACCATAAGGCTTCGGAAGCTTTTGGCATTTCATCGGCCGATCGCGTACGAACCGTGCGCGCACTAGGGAACCGCGAGAGTGTGGCAAGTGATTTTGTTCGCCCAGGACACATCTTTCCGCTCCTCGCCCGTGATGGAGGAGTTTTAGAGCGTCAGGGTCACACTGAAGCTACTGCAGATTTCTGTCGCCTCGCAGGCCTCCCTCCGGTCGGCCTTCTTGCCGAAATCCTAAAACAAGATGGCGAACCTGCACGCCTACCTGAACTTATAGAATTTTCAAAGAAGCACAGCATCAAGATTGTTTCAGTGGAAGATCTTCATGCATATTTAAAAAAGAATCCGCTACCAAAATTTATCGGCCGCAATTCTAAAAAAACTGCAACAGCAAAACTGCCAACATGCCATGGCACTTTCCAGATTTCTGTCTATAAATCTGTAGATAATAAGGAGCATGTGGTTATGGTGCTTGGGGATCCAACATCTCCCGCTCTTACCCGCATTCATAGCGAATGTCTCACGGGCGATGCTCTCTTTTCACAAAAGTGCGATTGCCGCGCACAGCTTGATGCGAGCATCAGCGCTATTGGCAAGGAAGGTTCTGGTGTTCTCATTTATCTAAACCAAGAAGGCCGTAATATCGGGCTGACAAATAAAATCAAAGCCTACGCACTTCAGGACGAGGGTAGAAATACGATTGATGCCAATGTACAACTCGGTCTTCCGATAGACGCGCGAGAATATTCTGTTGCGGCAGAAATGTTGCATGATCTTGGTATCAACTCTGTCCGTCTTCTGACAAACAATCCGATCAAGCTCGATTCGCTGAAGGAGTTTGGTATTACAATTTCTGAACGCGTACCGCTCATCACGCCGGAAACAGACCAGAGTAAAGGGTATATCGCAACCAAGAAGGATCACATGGGGCATTTGTTCTAGAAACCATGAACATGGATAAACACGAAAAATACATGCGTGCATGTTTGTATCTCGCCGAAAAGGGAATGGGGAGTGTTTCGCCAAATCCAATGGTGGGTTCAGTTATCGTGTACGACGGTAAAGTAATCGGCCGTGGCTATCACGCGAGCTATGGCGGGCCCCACGCAGAAGTGAATGCCATTGATTCTGTAAAGGAGGAAGATCGCGAACTCCTTAAGCATTCAACACTTTATGTAAATCTTGAGCCGTGCGCTCATTTCGGAAAGACACCGCCATGCGCAGAACTAATTGTACGAATGGGTATTCCGCATGTGGTATATGGAAGTGAGGATCCAAATCCATTAGTGGCAGGGCAGGGCGTAGAAAAGCTCCGAAATGCCGGAGTGGAAGTACTCTCCGGAGTACTTAAAAAAGAAGCAGATTTTTTGAACCGAAGATTCTTTACTGCCATGACGAAACATCGCCCATATATCATTTTGAAATGGGCAGAATCACAGGATGGGTTTATGGCCGGCAATGGGGCCAAGCAGATCTGGCTCACAGGAGAAGAATCAAAAAAGCGCGTCCACGAATGGCGTGCCGAAGAAGATGCGATTATGGTGGGAACCAGAACAGTAGAGATAGACAACCCAGAGCTTACTGTACGGCTCGTAGAAGGGAAAAACCCGATGCGTGTGGTGATTGATCAAAATCTGACGCTCGACCCGAGCCAGAAAATTTTTAATAACGACGTGCCTGTTTTTGTGTACAACGAAAAAGAAGAAAGCATTTCGGAAAATATTCATCGCATAAAAATAAATTTTGCTGAAAATATCTTGCCGCAAATTATGAACGATCTCTATCTTCGCAAAGTTCGTTCGCTTATCGTGGAAGGGGGAGCGGATACATTACAGCATTTTGTTGAAACAGATCTTTGGGATGAGGCCAGAATTTTTTCAACAGAAAAAATTCTGGGAGAAGGTAAAAAAGGTCCGAAAGTATTCGGCAAGAAAATTGGTGAAGAGAAAATAGGCAATGACACACTGATTACCGTTGTGCGTGAGTAGCTGTGTTTTGGGTCATCCTGAACTTGTTTCAGGATCCATGAATTCTGGATTCTGAAACAAGTTCAGAATGACAACCCAGTACATGCTAGAATACCAACTACAATGCGATTCACTACTACAACAATAAAAGGCCACGGTCGTGGGAAATTTCTTGGTTTTCCGACCATAAATATGATTATTCCCGAATCTCTTACTTTTTCCATGAAGCATGGTGTGTACGCTGCGCGAGCGAAAGTAAAAGATGAGAAATATATCGGTGCTCTCTATTATGGTCCCGCTCCGGTTTTTAAAGAAAAACAAGCAGCGCTCGAAATTTATCTTATCGATACTACGAATTTTTACATGAACCACGACGAGGAGATAGAAATTGAAGCAGTAAAATTCATCCGTGGAGTGGAAGATTTTGGCCTTCCTGAACTTCTTGTTGAACAGATGAAAAAGGATGTGGAACAGATTCGAGAAATACTCAAAAAATAGCAAGATTGACTCCCATCTAGACTGGGTGTATTCTCTGGGGAATACCTCCTATCGTACTCTTAAATCTTTTTTATTTCACACTAAAACGTTATTGGTAATGAAGAACCATTTCTCGGGAGCATCTTCCCATTTAGGTCTCGCATCTACTGCGACTACGGCACAAGGTTCAAAAAACAACAACAGAAGGGCGGTTGTTTTGAACCATATTAACCTAGCCCACATTGATCTTGATCTTGCCGATCTTCCCAATCTGGCATCAAAGCTTAAGATCCTTGAACAGAAAATTACATGTCAAAAAAACCACGATGTTGACATGAGTGAGTTCAAGCCAGTATTGCTTGAGCTGCAAAAATTGACCCCGCAATCCGCCCCGAGCAAAGAGCACAAATTTGACTTTGCAGCGTATGACAAGGCATGGTCGACGTTAAGAGAGAAGCTGCCTTCAGAGCTTCAGCCCGCTTAGTTTACTAATCCATCAACCATTCTATGATCCCTGGACACAACTGTTCGGGGGTTGTGTTTTTTATGCTATAAATAACCCATGCCAGCCAAGAAAAAAGCCCCAAAATCAGTCCGTCTTTCCAAGGATGTTATCCCTACCCGCTATCAGATACAGCTCGAACCAGACCTCAATAAACTCACTTTTACTGGTGAGGAAACTATTTCTATAACTCTCAAAAAAGCTATCAAAGAGATCACTTTACATGCATCCGAACTCTCCATTTCTCTCGCACAAGTTACTCTCGGCAAGAAGAATGTTCTTGTGCAAAAAATTGCATATGACAATAAAGCTGAAACGGTAACAATTCGCTTTAAGCAAAATCTTCCAAAGGGGAAAATAAAACTTACACTCATGTTCTCTGGCGCTCTCAAAGACAACATGCGTGGATTTTATTTCAGCCGTTACATGGTGAACAACGAGGAGCGGTATATGGCCACAACGCAATTTGAAGCAACCGATGCTCGCCGAGCATTTCCGTGTTTTGATGAACCAGCCCAAAAAGCAGTTTTCGATGTCTCACTTGTGATTCCAGAAGACAAGACTGCTATTTCAAATACGCTTCCGATAAAAACAGAAGAGAATGACAACGGAAAGAAAATCGTAACCTTTGCACCGACTCCCAAAATGTCGACCTATCTCCTCGCCTTCATGGCAGGGGATTTTGAGCATATTGAAAAGAAAACAAAAACTGGCGTGCTCGTGCGTGTACTTACTGTGCCAGGGAAAACTGGACAGGCAAAATTTGCTCTCGACACTACTGTGCGCTGTCTCGAGTTTTATGACGAATGGTTCAAGATTCCATACCCCCTCAACAAGCTCGACATGATTGCTATTCCAGACTTCGCGTCACTCGCCATGGAAAACTGGGGAGCGATCACGTTCCGTGAGGTGGGACTTTTGGTGGACGCAGAAAAAACTTCTACTGCAACCCGTGAACTCGTAGCTGAAGTTATTGCCCACGAACTTGCCCACCAGTGGTTTGGAAACTTGGTCACCATGGAATGGTGGACTGACTTGTGGCTGAACGAAGGCTTCGCTTCATATATTCCATACCTCGCTGTTTCAGAACTCTTTCCGGAGTGGAATGTCTGGGAGCGTTTTGCCACTGACACGCTTGCCGGTGCGCTCAAACTCGATGCACTTGAAAATACGCACCCGATTGAAGTAGAGGTCCATCATCCGAACGAGATCGGAGAAATTTTTGATCAAGTATCCTACCAAAAGGGAGCATCGGTTATCCGCATGCTTGCAGAGTATCTCGGCGAAAAGAATTTTCGAGAAGGTCTTCGCTACTACCTCACAAAGTATAGTTACGGCAACGCAAAGACCACTGACCTTTGGTCTGCATTTGAAAAAGTTTCCAAGAAACCAGTGAAGAAAATGATGGCAATATGGACCGGTAAACCCGGCTACCCAATCGTCTCTGCTTCACTTGGGACTTCGACTCCCAAGTTGGAGCTTTCGCAGAAACGATATTTTTCAAGCGTGACGAGCGCAAAGAAAAGTAAGGATAAAACCATCTGGCCGATTCCGCTCTCTGTGGTAACTGAAAAAGGCGAGAAAGGACTCTCTCTCATGACGACCAAAAAACTTTCTTTGCCGATGCCAAAAACAAAGTGGCTCAAACTCAATGCGCATGAAGGTTCGATCTATCGTGTGGCGTATGACAAAAATATGATGGCGATGCTCGAGGACGCGCAGAAAAATGGCGAACTTGATCCGCTTGATCGTCTCGGTCTCATCCGTGATCTTTTTGCGCTCTCTGAAGCAGGGGAGATGGAAACAACAATGGCACTTGAAATGGCCGAGCTCTACAAAAATGAAACAGAATATATTGTCTGGGTGGAACTCGTAACCGGACTTCGCACAATCGCTAATCTTCTTGCAGGTACAAAAGCTTATGAACCATTCCGTGCATATGCGCGAAGTATTCTTGCTGGCGCGGCAGAGCGTGTTGGCTGGGAAGCAAAGACAAACGAATCTAATAATGATGCGCTTACCCGCACGCTCGTTTTAGGAACAGCATCATTTTTCGGTGATCAAAAAGTAATCGCTGCAGCAAAGAAAAAATTTGCCGAGATGAAAACAAAACCGATTCCGGCTGATTTGCACAGCGTTGTGTATGCAACTATTGCTCGCGAAGGTGGCGAATTGCAGTACGAGACCCTTCTTGCTCATTATCGTGCCGAAGGCATGCACGAGGAGAAAAATCGCTTCCTAGGGGCTCTTGGGCTCTTCCAGAGCAAGAAATTACTCTCTCGCACGCTTGCCTTTACCATGACGAATGAAGTTCGTATGCAGGATCGAAACGGAGCATTTGCAAGCGTGATGCTTAATCCATACGGACGTACACTTGGCTGGGATTACCTCAAGAAAAACTGGAATCGCATTGGGGAATCTTACGGAAAGGGAAATCATCTTCTTTCCCGTCTTGTCGGCATACTTAACCGCAACACTACAAAAGAGGCATACAACGATATTAAAAAATTCTTCAAGACCCATTCTGCTCCAGCGGCAGAGCGTACCATCGAACAGACACTCGAACAGATTGATTCAAATATCGGCTGGCTCGCCCGCGACTACAAAAAAATTGAGAAGTGGCTTAAGGAGCGGAACTAGTATTTGGTATACGGTATACAGTATTTAGTATGATACGGCCCCACGAGCGAAGCTCGCGGGGCCATACTGTATACCGAATACTAAATACTATATACTAACCAAGCATGTGGATTCTACTTTCAATATTTGCAGCGTTGGTTTTGGGAGGGAAGCGCGTCTACGAAAAACATCTGACAGGATTTTTTGGTAATTTCTCCATGGGTTTTGCCGTGCAGGCATTTGCGGTGATTCCAATTGGGCTCATGATATTTTTCATTCCTGACGGTCTTAATATTGGAACACTTTCTTGGCAGTTCTGGTGGCCGCTTATTGTGATTTGGATTGGACTCTATCCGATTCAAACATATCTTTTGTATCGCGCTACTAGAGAAGGGGAAGTATCTGTCGTAGTGCCGATGATGGCATTTCTCCCCGTGCTCAATATGGTGACATCATTTTTTCTTCTTGATGAAGTTCCGTCAAAACTTGGTGTTGTGGCAATTGTTATTGTAGTTGTTGCTACGTACCTCATGCTCTGGAAGAAAAAGGCAGAAGGGGGAATTTCTAAACCGGTGCTTCTTATGCTCGGCTCGCTTTGTTGTATGGCCATCGGCTCCTCGCTCGACAAGGTGGCCATGAACGCGACAGGCAGCCCAGTTTTTTATACATTCATGAATAACTTGGGCGCTTCCATCATGTTTTTCATCTTGATGCATTTTTACAACGAGCATGCTTCATTTCCTAAAATGAAAAAAATGTTTTGGCCGCTTACAATTCTCGGTATTCTCCAGGCAGTTTCATTTACAGCTGCGATGTATGCATTTACCGGGGGTCCGACATCATACTCACTTGCTATTCGTTCCTTCGGCTATGTTCTCGCCGGACTCTGGGGCATTTGGATTATGAAGGAGAGCATTACCCTCAAAAAAATATTTGCCATTGTGCTCTTTGGTGCTGGGATCGTACTCTTCGCCTTTGCCTAGTCACGCATAAGTATTAGTTGTAAAATATATAGGTTACAAACTAACGTACTTTTTATGCATAAACATTCAACAGTGATTTTGCTCGGTCTTCTCGTCGTACTCCTTAGCGCGTATATTCTTTGGGACCAAAGAATGGATCAGAAACGCATGCAGATGCAGCAGACACAGACTACTCAGACACAATAGCTAGCACAAAAAATCCCCGCAATTGCGGGGATTTTTTGTGCTAAAATGCGCTCGTGAAAAAACTGAACGCACGGAAAATCAAAGCTTTTCAGAAAAAAGTTTGGAGCCACTACGAAAAGAAGGGGAGGCATGATTTGCCTTGGCGGAAAACTCGTGAGCCATACAAGATCATGGTCTCGGAGATTATGCT
>CAZRTW010000014.1:8229-16381 GCA_964603145.1 uncultured Candidatus Saccharibacteria bacterium
TGCCTTGGCGGAAAACTCGTGAGCCATACAAGATCATGGTCTCGGAGATTATGCTTCAACAAACACAGGTAGATCGGGTTATTCCTAAGTACAAGGAGTTTTTAAAAGCATTCCCGAATGTTGTGTCGCTTGCAAAAGCTAGTACTAGTGATGTTCTTAGTCATTGGAGTGGACTTGGCTATAATCGCCGAGCACTTTTTCTCAAACGTACAGCCGAAATTATTGTAAAAGATTTCAAGGGAAAATTTCCAAAGGATCCAGAAACGCTTGAGACACTCCCTGGTATTGGCCACTACACAGCACGGGCCATTGCAACCTTTTCGTTTGGAGGCACGTATACATTTATAGAGACTAATATACGTTCGGTATATATTCACGAATTTATGCCGAAAGCATTATCAGTCTCGGATATGGATCTTATTCCATACGTCGAAACATCACTCTCAAAGGTTCGCCCAAGAGAGTGGTATTTCGCGCTTATGGATTACGGTTCATTTTTAAAAAAGACACAGCGGAACCCAAACCGAAAAAGTAAACACCACACAAAGCAAAGCAAGTTTGAAGGATCACTTCGGCAAATCCGCGGAACACTTCTGAAAAAATTAGTTGATGGTAAAAAACATAAGAAATCTGAACTTCTTGCATTATATAAAAAAGATTTGGATAAGGCACAAAATGCTCTTCAGGGATTGATTTCAGAGGGTTTTATACAAGAAAAAAGCAACTACATCAAAATTATAAACTAATATAAAAACCGTCTTCAAGACGGTTTTTATATTAGTTTTTGTGGTCCCGAGTCCACCACTTTCTATGACGCTCGAGCCCGAGAGCAAAGAAGAAGCCGGCGATCATGAGCATACCGAAAAGTGCGAATGAGTAGCGGAAGCCAAGGAAGGCAAAGCCGGAGAGGGCTACGATCGGGGTAACGACTGTTGCTATCGGACGAAGATCTCGGAAGAGTGTAATGAGAAGCGGGTTTGAATCACTGGTAATTTTAAAGAAATGCACTTCCGTCATAGTCTCTACGGTAGCCGCGCCGACTCGAGAGATAATCATAAGGAAGGCAACCATGCCGACTGTGATTGTTGGAAGGAATGCGAATCCAAATACAGATGCTGCCATGATAAGAAAGCCAATTGCGGCCAACTCTTTTTCGCTACCAAGTTTGTCTGCCAGTCGGCCGAGGGGATAATCAAGAATGACGAATGCTGTGAGCATCACAGAGAAGATAAGACCAATACTGTCCCATGAGAGTCCGAGATTTTGTGTAAGATAAATCGGTACGTACACAATCATCCACATGTAGAAAATCTGGAGCATGAAGTTGGAAAGCACCACCATGCGAATGCCAGGGATGTTCCATGCCTTATGAATAGAGAGGCGAGCAGCGTGCGGTGTATATGCAGGGTCTTTGTAGTTGTAGAGCTCAAGGCGTAGGAGTACGGTAAAAAGTATTACAATACAGAGCGAGATGGTATAGACGCCCTTGTAGCCGAAGAAATCAATGAGAGTAGCCGTTACCAAAGGACCAATAACCCAACCCAAGTTTGAGAGTGCCAAATAGAGCCCGCGAGTGCGTCCGCGATTTTTCTTTTCCGCTGTGTGTTCGAAGAAAATATCAAAAGAGACAGAGAGTGTTGTTCCAGAAATAAGGTATACAACAAATCCGATAATGCGGGCGAAACCACCAAGCGGCAGGGCAAGAAGGAGAAGCGAGAGCACGTGTATCGCAGCAGAGAAAAAGAAGTATTTGCGATTTCCCATTTCTCGCACAGCTTTGCTTGCGCGAGCGAGCATGAAGATCGTAATGAGTGCGCTTATGATATAGACAACCCCAACGGCTCCGGTACCAACTGCTTCAGCAATGAAGCTTGAGTTTACGTAGGTTGTAATCGCAAGTGAAAAAGAAAAAAGCAGATTCGCAAGGAACACAACGTGTCGCATGTGAGACCGGCTTCTTATGTTTGAGGACATAAGAAAAGTATACAGTATTTTGTATACGGTATACAGTATGAAATGCAAAACCCCGCGCAGCCGTAGGCTGCGCGGGGTTTATACTGAATACTAAATACCGTATACCGTATACCGTATACTTGCTTGCTATACCGCAAGTAAAACCGGAATGACCAATGGGCGTTTTGCAGTTTTCTGGAAGAGGAACTTTGAGAGGTTGTCTCCGAGTGTTCCGCGGAGAACTTCAAAGTTTACTGGAATCATACCGCCTGTGTTTTCCTCTACAGAGCGTTTTACGATCTGACGAGCCTCATGAAGGAGGTCCTGTGATTCCTTGAGATATACGAAGCCACGGGAAATGATATCTGGAGACTTTTTAAGCTTGCCGGTCTTTGCATCAATAGAGGCAACGATGACGAACATACCGTCCTGTGCGAGCATCTGGCGGTCACGAATGACCACTTCCTGTTCGTCACCGACAGTAAATCCATCTACCATCATGAGTCCAGACGCTGCCTTTTCCTTTCGGAGTGTCATCTTTTCTCCATCTGCTGAAATTTCGATGATTGAGCCATTGTCAGGAACGATCACATTAGCGTCCGGAATAAGACCGAGCTCATGCACAAGTCGCTTGTGTGACTGAAGCATGTAGTGTGAGCCGTGGATCGGAATGAAAAACTTTTCATTCACTTTTCGGTGGAGCCCCTTGATGTCTTCGCGGTTTCCGTGACCGGTTGCGTGGACGTAGTCTTCACCACTTGTTCGGTAGGTGACAATGTTTACACCCTGGCGGGCGAGACCGTCTTTCATTTTCGCAACAGCCACTTCATTTCCTGGAACAATAGAAGCCGAGAGAATGATCGTGTCATTTTTCTTGAGCTGGAATTTCTTGTGCGTCTTTTGTGCAGCGCGGTTCAGCGCGGCAAATTCTTCACCCTGTGCGCCAGTCATAAGAAGAATGATGCGGTCAGGCGGGTAGTTGTCGATCTCTTCGATAGAAATGATTGTGTCCTTTTTGGGTTTGAGAAGTCCCGCTTCAATTGAAACTTCCATGTTGGTTTTCATTGAGCGGCCTTCAAGCACCACTTTCTTTCCGAGTTCTTCCGCAATCTCAATGATGCGGATAAGACGCGTGATGTGGGAAGCGAACGCAGCGATGATGAGTCGGCCGCCCTTGTTTGCACGGATAAGGCGATCGAGTCCCTGATGCACTTTTATTTCCGGAAGAGCAAAGCCTTCGTTCTCAACGTTTGTTGAGTCGGTCATGAGAAGAAGCGTCTTGTTCTTGTCGAAGATAGAATATTCTTTTTCTTCACTCTCTGTGACAATACCGTCGATCTGGTCGAGTTTATAGTCTCCTGGGTTTACGATATATCCGTGAGGAGTTTCAAGAAGAATACCCATAGAATCCGGCACAGTGTGTGTCACGCCAAAGAATTTGACGCGCATTTTCCCAACGGTGATAACAGAATCATTTTCAACAACAATAGCGTTGAGTTCTGGAAGGTGAGGGAATTCACTCTGGCGCTTCTTCATAAGAAGCACGGTGAGTTTTCGGGAATACACCGGTGGGTTGCCGATACGTGAGAGCACAAGCGGAAGACCTCCGATGTGGTCCAAGTGTCCGTGCGTGATGAACATAGCGCGGATTTTATCTTTTCTCTCTTCGAGATAGGTTGTGTTTGGAATAATGTAATCAATTCCGGGAGTGTCATCAGATGCGAACTGCATTCCGGCATCGATAACAATGATGTCATCTTTTGTTTCGATGGCTGTGAGGTTCTTTCCGACTTCTTCTACACCTCCAAGCGGAATAATGCGGTATACGCCTTCTTCGGGTGGTGGAATAGTGGGACCAGACTTCTTGCTTGGCTTTTTATCTGCGCTCGGCGCACGGTGGCCATGTTCAGATGGCTTTCCTCCACGGCGCTTGTGTTCGAACTTTGGGTACTGGTATGAAGGGCGTGAAGGTCCGCCACTTTTTTGTGGACTTGGCTTTCCTCCGGTATGGCTTGGATGCGCATGCTGTGGATGATTGCTTGGACGTTGGATATTGCTTCCTCCGGGTCGGTGATGCGGACGGCGCGGACCGTGCGCTGGTCGCGGTGTAGTAGCTGCGTTAGTAGTTGGTTGTAGACTCGGCTTTGTTGTTCCAGACGGATCGTTTTTGAGCGACTGGAGAATCGCGCCGAGCGGCGACTTTGGTTTTTGTTGTCGTGGCATAAATACGTATTGTGAGAATAGTACTAGGCAGATTAGAAAATATAATTCCACAAGGGATTCTACATTCTAGGATACCTAGTACCTCTCTTCTATTAATTAATAATTATTACTTTTTGTTTTTGTGCAGCGCCGGCTACGCCGGCGCTGCCTTACTTATAATTTTTTACCGAGCAAATATCTTCCACACGCGATCAGTACTCATGTACCAAGATTCAACGCCGGCAAAACGGTTTTCCGGTTTGGTTACTGAACCGATAGTGATACCGGTCATATCATCACGAATGATGTAAATATATGATGGCGAATATATGAACACTGCAGGCACATCAGCGGCAATTTCTTTTTGAAACGCGTCGTAGATTTCAAGTTCCTTTTTCGGATCAAGAGTGGCGAGACCGCGCTCTAGGAGCGTGTCAGTTTTTGAATTTGCGTATCCAGAAATGTTGAGCCCCGGATCATTTCGTTGAGATGAATGCCAGAACGCGTATACATGAGAAGCAGTAGAGATCACTTCACCAAAAAATAGTGTCTGGAATTTTCGCGGACGAATAATGTCTTGGTTAAGACTACCAGTCTCGTATACTTTTGGAATTGCTTCGATTCCCGCTTCTTTAAGATCTGCTGTCATAAGATTCACGGCTTGTGTGAGTTCTGGGATATCGTTTGTAGCAATCTCAAATGAGAGACGAACGGTTTCTTTTTTGGAGAGCTGTTTTTGATAAATTCCATCATTGCCCATTTTCCATCCAGCCTTTTCAAGAAGTTTTTTCGCCGCCTCGATATCTGCTCCTGTATTTTGCTTTTCAGGAAGTGAGGCCAGTTTTGATGCAGCTGGAATCGGGCCAATTGCCGGCTGTCCATAGCCACCGAGCACAGAGAGAACAATGCTATCTCTGTTGATCGCAAGCGCGACAGCTTTTCTGACATTTACATCAGTAAAGATTTTTGCCTGTGACTGATTGAAAAAGATACCGAACACACGAGGAAGGGGACTGGTTAAAACTTTCGCGCCAGTTTTTGCGAGCGCTTCCGCACTCACTGGGTCAATACCTCCCATGGCATCGATGTTACCTGCGCGATATGCAGCGATAAGATCAGTTTCACTGCCGTAGAAATGTATACGAATCGTATCGATGCGTGGTGACGGACCATTCTTTGGTCGGTATGCCTCAAGTTCATAATATTGCGGTACACCATTCGCATTTTCAGAAATTTCTTTTATGCGGTAGAGACCAGCTCCGATTGCGCTTTTTGTATTGAATTCGCTGTATGTCCAGTCTTCGTACGAGATCTTGCTCCAAATGTGCTTTGGCATGATGCCAAGCGTCGTCAATTCAAGAAATGATGCATATGGCTGTTTGAGCGTGAATGAAACAGTTTTTTCATCGACTGCTTTCACGATGACACCTTGCCACGTGACATTAAGAGCGCTCTTGAGCGTAGGATCCTGAACAGATTTTACCGTAAACAATACGTCGTCAGAGGTAATGCTTGTTCCATCTTGGAAGGTGGCTTCCTTCATGACAAAGGTATAGATAAGTCCATCATCTGAAACTTCATATGATTCTGCAATATCTGGTACTACATTTCCTTCGGCATCTTTCTTCATGAGACCGCGATATACGAGAGCAGAAAGATCACGATCAGCTTCAGTTGTTGCGAGGACGGGGTTTACAAAGCGGGGAGTACCAACAACACCTTCGTTGAGTGTGCCACCATCTCCTGGAACTGAAACCAAGAAGTGGTCGTTGATCTTATACAAAATTGAAAGCACGGTAACCAAGGCAGCTGCCATGGCAACAATAAAGACAAGGCGTTCAAGAGGACTGAACGCGCCGAGTGCGCACTCCACTTCTTTTTTAGATGGGATCCTTCGTCTAGGAGTAGGAAATGATTGTTCTTCCATAAGAATAGATATGCGTATATATGAATGCGAACTCTTAATTTATAGAGTAGCGCTAAAGGTGTACGCGAAGAGTGGGGAAGTTATTAGATAACTCCCTGTTCGAGTACGATAGCAAGCACGCAGAGTGCTGCGAACAAGACACCGAGCACGATGGTAGCGATAAAGAGGAACTTCTCAAAGCCACGCTTTGTGTGGAAGTTCTGAGCACCGTCTGCGCCACCGAGCGCACCACCAACTCCTGCCGTAGAAGGCTGGAAAAGGATCGCTGCGACGAGGAGAGCTGATACCAGAATCTGGGCAGCCGGCAGATATGTTGAAACTAGCGAACGTAACATTGCTAGGAGAGTATGCCATACACAACCCCAAAATGCAAAGAATCGCCCTATTGGCCTTAAAAATAAGGCTTTTTAAATACTTGCCTAATTTCGAATTAATGATATAATGTTCTTTAACAAGTGAAGGTGTCGCTGGCGAAAGTACTCAGCGTTTTAAAGGGTTTCTTAGGAATTCAAGAAATTTGAACTTCTAGGAAACCCTTTAATCTTTACCTTTTCTATTTCTTAACCAACTTAATAAAATTTATAAACATGCCTGAATTTAAAACAATTCCCGCACAAGACCTTGCCGACGCGCAAAGGCAATTCACAGAAGCATTACTTGGTCCCCATTGGAAGGAGCTGCTCGCGAGACTTCCAAATTTTCTTGGCCTCAAGCAGGACCAACCCCCTGTTATTATTTCACGCGATGGTTTTTGGCAAGTAATTGAAACAAGCGATTCTACTGTAAGTAAGAAAAAACTTACGCTTACAAAGAACGCAACTAATTTACTGGCTCACTTAACCCCCGTTTTGACAGGCACAATCAATTTGGTTCTCCTTAAAAAAGGTGAGTCGATAGATTCTGTAATTTCAATCGGCGGAAAAAAGTACAAGATCATTCCGTGCACTGATCCGGGTGCTGTTATGAAGCGCGCTCCTCTGCTTTTGGACAAAAGCGACCCCAAGCAAGTACTGCTTCTTATGAAGCCGTGCATACATGGCCTGGGTTTTGATGACTCTGAAGCAGTGTTCGCGTTTGATAACACGGTGGACGAAGTTACTGTAGCTGTGTGTGAGGTTAATACGATAGAATATAAAAATGCAGAAAATTTCATCTGCCAGGTTATTCCGTTGTAGGGCATCAAACACAACTAGTATGTTTAGGCAGGTTTTCTCAAACCTCCCGCCCGAAATGTGAATTCACATTTCGGGCGTTTTTGCGTCTGATCCGACATGCTACTATAAGAATATCTATGACAGGAAACCAAAACGAAAAAATAAATTCAGGAAACGAGAAAAAAGAAGTTGCTTCGGCTCCGATCGCAAAATTGGAATTTAAAACTCAGAAATCGATCGACGGTTTAAAGCCTGAACAGCTTGCGGACAAAGTCGAAGAATTGGTTACAACAAATATGGAACTCAAACGACTTTTGCCGATGACGCATGAGAGTGATGCTATTCGCCTCGTTGTTGAATACACGCTTCGGCAACTCGGTGCTCAAAACTACACGCAAGGAAAATTTGAAGTGACAGGTATAAAAACTGATATCGAAGAAAAATTAAAGACTGCGACAGCCGAGACAATGAACAAACTTGGTTTTACCAAAGAAGCTCGTCTCGATGCTCTTACGACTAATTTTTCTGTAGCTGAAAAAAGTGCGTGGGATAAAAATCCAAATTGGGATAAATGTGAATTGCTCCCAATGAGTAAGACTCGAAAGATCGTTTCGCCATCTGCGTAAAGCACTAAAAAAGCCCTTATTCTAGGGGCTTTTTTAGTGCTTGGGCAGGGGATAAATAGGCGCTTGACTTTGTTTTATTGTTCCTATAGTATGGTCCTCGGCGCGCTGAAAGGCGCTCTTTTCTATCAGTAAAGCGAGTGAGAGTCGCGAGAATCTTTAGATTCTCATGACCGAACGAGCGACACTGATAGGTAAACCTATCTCAATTGAGATGTCGGCGAAAGCCGAAAGCCTTTAGAGATACGGATACCTTGTCAATCAAATAGTAGTATAGAGTACTACGTTTTATT
>CAZRTW010000015.1:0-15779 GCA_964603145.1 uncultured Candidatus Saccharibacteria bacterium
CTTATCTTCTCGAGCGCGCAAAGGCTGAAAAAATGTTCGACGAAAAAACTATCGCGGAACTCGAAGTGTGGTACAAGGATCCTTTTAATTGGGGCGAAAAGCATGGACACCCCAAGCTAGTTGAAAGTTCATAAAGTTATAAAGTTTGTAAAGTAGACCCAGAATGCAAATTGCATTGTATTTCCTTTTGACTTTATAACTTTATGAACTTTCTACTCGCCATATTGTGTTACAATATGGCTGTATGGCGAATGCCGAACCCCGCATCTCGTGGGAAATAGAGGAATACTCTCATAAAGATAAAGGACCAGACTGGTACTGGGCTCTTGGTGTCATTGTTATTGCTGGTGCAGCAACTGCGTTCATCATGCACAACATTCTTTTTGGTGTATTTATTCTGCTCGCCGGTATTGTTCTTGGTGCATATGCGGCACGCCGACCGGAAGTAATCGAAATCGCTATCAGCGAAGAAGGAATCATGGTCCGCAATTTCTTTTATCCTTTCGATAAAGTCGTCGGTTTTGCTGTTGATGAAAACGAGCTCGGCAACCATCTCATTGTCGAAGTAGATCGCACAGTCACACCGGTCATTTCTATCTCTCTCCCCCTAACTATCGATCCGGACTCGCTCCGCGAACTCCTCAAAACCAAAGTAAAAGAAAAGCCTCTTAAGGAAGAGATGCTCCATCGCCTTATGGAACATATGGGATTCTAGCCAGAAAAATAAAAGCCGAGCGTTAGCTCGGCTTTTATTTTTTACATGACTTCGGCTTGATAACACCCTTCGCAATAAACAATCTCAGATCGATCCGGAGCATAGGACGTCTCGAATTCATTCGGGCAATTCCCAGTATGCTGCGGGTGGTCTATCGTACACATACACATTCGGTGCCAAAGTTTAATCGGGTTACGATCAAGTGTTCGATCATAGTGCCGAGAATTCGGGCACTTTCGTGGCATCGGTAAATTCATTCTCTGATAAAACAAAAATTCCTGCGGCAGAATACGAAATGCCTTCGTGCAATTGTGGAGCTTGGCAGTTTCCTTATCCATATCCCACGCCTCACATAAAATAATTTCCTTTGTTATATCTTCCGGTGTATCTAGAAATGTTTCAGGGAGCTCATTCCACTTCTTCGTTGGCACGTAAGCTTTCTCCCCTACATCAGTCCAGATATATCCTTTCTGCTCTGCAGTTTCCGGATTTTCTGGAAAAAATTCTTGTGCCGTAGATTCGTTATATCCAAATGAGGCCAGATCAAGCGGGAAAAATTCACCATAGGCGTAGGTGCGGCCGTGCGCGTCAACATACGGCATATCCATCATGTGCTGTCGGATTTTGGGAACAAGCTCTTCGTATTCTTCCTTTGTGTACTGCTTGTTCATAATGCAGTACTCTTTGTTGTGAAGACCGATACAACCGAAAAGATGCGACGAGCTCGCAACACCATAACAATATTCGACATCATTTACACTTGAAACACATTGAGTTGAGAAACGAATCTCCCGACAGTTCCCGCCGACAAGCAATGCTTCATAGGCGAGCTCGACATTATCTCCATATTCCGTGTAGTCATAGCAATCTTTGCTTACCTTCGTGCTATCAAACTGACAATACTTACAGTCCTCTGCACCGAGCATTTCAAATGAGGCGAGTGTGTTTTTTGAATTGTACACATAGTCCCCTGTCGCATTCTGATTAAGTCGGCTGTGCATGTACTTTTGTGGATACCGGAGCCACAACTCACGCGCCTCGCTTTGGCATTTTTTAATTCCGGAATAAGTATCGAGTGCTAGTTCTTTTTTCTTAGCTTCATAATCTTCTTTCGTATATTGCTCATTAAAAATGCAGTACTGCTGATTACGCAAGTCTACACAACCAATACAGTCCTGACAGTTCATACAGTTTTTTGAAAACCACACCTCTGAGCATTCTTCGCAATCTACTGAATAGAAATTGCGATAGCCCTTCATAATATTTGTTGATTCGTAGGTAAGATCGGTTCTCTGGAGCATAAGACCATCCATGCTGTCGTTGGAATCTTTGAGTCCACTCGCATACATACAACGCTCGTTTCGATCAGCATGAAAAACCATGTAGCACTCCTTCAAGTCCCCCGCGAGGTTATTGTAGTCACTGTTGATGATCGTCTGGTGGAGCACAAACAGACTCTGCACCGGAGCGCGCTTCTGTAATTCCCGAAACTGCTCAAAAAATGGCTTCGAAAAATCATAGTCCACACCGCTTTCCGAAGAATCCCAGTCATCACTCCACCAACACGCTGGACAGTAGACTTTTCGTTCTACACTTGGACCATAGATAGAGAGTCCGTCTTTTTTACATAGTTCACAGGGACGCTTAGAAAGATAGCGCTCATTGCGGAATGAAAGACGGCGAATAAGGCGGCATTCTGGACACCATGTTGGCGGCGGAGATTTAATTTTTTCGTAGAACGAGGAATCATCAACTTCAATCACGAAATCGTTCTTGCAGTTCTGACAGGTAGTGTCTTTCATACAATTAACTCCGCTCTTCGAGCTTTTTCATAAGAAGATCAAGTTTTGCAGAGACCGCGGCAAGCGTTACCGCTTCTGCCCCTTCCTCGCCTTCGATTTTTCGAAGGGCCTTCTTTTCAGCTTTTTCTTCCTGTTTAACTTCGTCGATGATGATTGTATTACCGATGAATGTCTGCACAAATACGCCCACACAGGAAAGAATAAGTGTTCCAAGGAGAACGGATGCAAATGGAGAAACTTCAATATCATCAAGCCATTCCCAAATGCCTCGCCAGAAAATAATCACGCCCACACCGGCGAGAAATGCCTGCGCGAAAGGCATACGCTCAAAGTACTTTCGCGCGTATTCTTCCATCTTGAGAAGATGTTTTGTCCATGAACTCATGGACTTATTCTAGCATAGAGCTAATTAAGGATATATCGCTCCGCCGGTTGTACTTCCTGTGGTTCCCCCTCCGGTCGTGCCTCCACCGCCAGTAAGGTCGATATTAAGGCTTGGAGTGTTATTAGAGCCGTTATCAACCGCTCTGCCGCGGGCAAAGTACCAAACACCGAAAGCGACCACGGCAACAAGCACGAGAACGATAAGGATAGTATTCACACCGGAACCTCCATTGTTATTATTGTTTTCCATGCCGAGAGTGACGTACATGGAAAGAATTTTGTGACAGAAGAAAAGCTAGGACACTACCAGTGGAGCAACCTTCTTCAAACGAAGAACGGTGATAAGAGAGAACACAAAAATGAGTATGTAGAAAATCAATCCGTAGACGCATGTTGAGAGGCCAAGCGATCCTGTAGCTGTGCCGCCCATAATCTCGTCGACTGCAAAACTTCCGGAAAATATCACTCCGAGCGCTGATACGGCGAGATTGGTTTTAACAGCAGAACCAATATTTTCTTTTTTAAGATAGAGAGATGTAACAATAAACATCACAAAATACATGACGAAGCCATACCAGCAGGCCGGATACCCAAGAAAATACGGACATGATTCATTAAAAGCACATGTCTTTGTAAAAAGCTTTATCGCGGAAAGATACCCGGAAAAAAGGAGTCCGGCACAAATGAATATATAGGTAGTGATAAAAAGTTTTTTCATAGTTTTTTATGCTCGTTTAAGCGAACTGTGTAGTGCATGAAGAATACGGCATGGCTCAACAATTCGTGGATCAATGATGTTGTAGTACGCATTCAGGCCATTTCTGCGAACCGTAACTAGATCTGCGTGGCGAAGAAGAGCGAGATGCTGAGACATATTCGCCTTTGGAATGCGAAGTGTTTTAATAAGCTCCTCTACTGACATTTCCTGTTCTCGAAGAAGATTGAGGATCTCAAGACGCTTCGGGTTAGCGAGAACCTTGTAGGTTTCTGCATTCTGTCGTTAGGCGGTCCGTTGGATTGTCTGTGTTATTTTTTTTTTTGCTTTTATGGTTGGCATACTAGTTTCAAAAGTATGCAACAAGTTATCCGAAAAAGCAAGGATACTATTTTACCTTCGACGATTGTGAATAAATAACAAACCCCAAAATAATGCCAAGCACGATAATGCTAATTACCGCTGGTACCTCTTCCCCGCTCTCTACGGCACTTCCTGTAAGAATTACTTCGGAAATTTTCGGAGCTTCACCAACTAGTGGTTCTCCGATAAACGACTCTACCGTACTATCAGTCATCGCTTTTTGCACAGGCAATCCTTCTAATTTTTGTACCAAGATATCTTTTGATTCAACAAAAAAACGAATCTCGGGTTTTGCTACATGGTGCATACCTTCCCTCCAAGAATGAGCTCCGGCAACCGCGTAACTTGTTGCCCAAATTCGGTTTTCTTCCGATTCGTTTGAGGGTAGAAGTGCGCCGTCAGATTGTTGAACTTCTGCAAAATAGTCTGAAACTCCATTCCCATTTTTTTCCCAATCCTCACCAAGTGCGTGCATCGCTCCATAAACCCAGCTTGTGGTATAGATAGAGCCAAAGCTTCCATTATTTTTTTGCGCATCCTTCAAAAAGATAACTGCTTTTTCAAGCGAGATCGAAACTCCGTCAATCTCTTTAAATGGCAAAAGTGCTTGCACAGCCGCGGCTGTGAGGTCAACACTTCCTTCCCATGAACCATCTTCCCTCTGCTTAAAAATAAGAAATGCTATATCAGATTTAATTTCTGCATCCGAAACTGTGTACCCAGCACTAGAGAGCGGAATAAGAGCAAAGATATCATCGTTTACCAACTCTGGATCGCCAAACTGTGTACCATCAAACGACCCAGTGATTTTTTCAATATGATTTATTCCATTGAACGCGTATGGATTTTCTCCGAGCGATAAAAGTGCCATGGACCTGCGCTCATAGTCAGTAAGCGTCATGTCCTCTCGGCTTTTTACGCGCATATATGCAAGTAGTTTTTCCTTTGCGTTTTCAGAAATATCTGCCGAGCCAAGAGCTACCGCTACCCAATCAGTATAGAGATCAGGGCCGAATGAACCATCATCATGCTGTATCCCTCGTAAGTACTCGACTGCTTTTTCATGATTGTATAGAGACACGGAAGAAGGAGAAGGTGTATTTAAAATGATAGATGAAGAAAATCCGCCCCCTGTCGGAACCACCGCTGGAGCTGTAGCAACATTTAGTCTAACCATTGGAAAATAATAATCTTCCGCTATGCCAATCTCATACGTTCCTACACCACTTAGAATAAACTCTGCATTCCCGTTTTCGTCTACTCCCTTTGAAAAAACGACTGTTGGACTAAACGGATCGTCTGGATTAGAGGTCGTTACACCAATAGTAACCCCAGTTCGGGGGCCCCAGGTATTTGAAAAATACTCGTAATGTTCTGCCGTGGCGACGACGCTCTCACCGGCCACAATACTGTCTGTGGTAAGCAAAATCCGATTCTCTGTACCGAAATAAATGCCAATCCGCTCACCTCCGGAGAGAAGTGTGCTATCCATTCCCGTAGACGGTGAAGCGCCATTAACAGCGTATTGCCAGTTATCACAGAGCGCGCTCTCTGTTGTAATGCATTTAAGGTAGAGCGAACCGAATGATGGATAATACGTAAGATTTGAAATTGAAAAAGCGTCACTTTGCGCATCGAGCGATGCGAGGACCCCAAGAACGCTTCGCGTGTTTATATCATGTGATGTTCCCCCATTGTCGACAAGCGCGATTGTTCCTGCCTCAGGAAGTGGAGCAGCGCCATTAAAGATAATGGTGTCGCCGCTTCGGATGAAAACCAATTCTTGAGGAATTTCTGCTGGGATATCTTCTGCCAGCGCACCTGTGCTTCCAAAGATTAAAAAGAGCGATAGCGCAGTAAGAATTTTTTTTGTATTCATGTGATTTTATTCGAGCTTCCAATCAACATGGTCGCCATTCTGTGGAAGGTACGTCGAGACTCCGACTGAAGCCTCATTTCCGTTTATATAATAGAGAAGATGTTTACCTCCCCCTTCTTGTAGCTCTCCGATTTCAGTAACAAAAAATCCAAGTCCCATATATTCTTTCGCCGTAAAATTTATTTTTCCTTCACCGTTCGCCTCTTCAAGATAGGCATACAGTGTTCTGTTCCCCTCCCCTTCTAAAACAATGAGTGGCCCCCCAGCCATAAGACTAAAAGTAATTTGTTCCTGACCAAGAGGTGGCGTCTCCTTTTGCCAGAGCGGAATACCAAGTAGCCGAACAAGGATAAAAAGACACACTACAATAACAATAACTTCCAGAAACGGTATTTGATGTTTTTTCATGTTTGTCTTGTTTAAAAATCAATCCCCTTCTCTGCAAATCGACCTGTCTGATAGGGATGCTTAATTTCTTTCATCTCAGTCACAAGATCCGCCTGCCAAATGACTTCCGGTGAGGCATTTCGGCCTGTGGTAATTACGTGCTCAACTTTTTCTTTTGCATAATCAAGGAACAAAGTGACTGTGTCGACAGATAACAGATTGAGTGAAATCGCATTGTGTATTTCATCGAGAATAAGAAGATCCCATTCTCCCGTATCAATATTTTCTTTTGCAATACGAAGCCCTTCACTTGCTGCTTCTCTGTGTTTTTTAATCGGAAGTGTGTCGCCCAAAATCCCAACAAAGCCAAGTCCCATCTTAATGATTTTAAAATCGGGGGATAATAGCTTTGCGGTTTTTTCTTCTCCAGAGAGCCATGGTCCTTTGATGAACTGAATCATGAGTGCGCGTTTCCCCGCGCCAATAAGTCGCACCGCATTCCCTATTGCTGCAGTTGTTTTTCCTTTTCCGTTTCCTGTAAAGGCAAGATGCATACAGTTATAAGGCTATTTCACATACGCCAGCAACGCATGCTAATTCATTTTTAACCTCTGTCTCATCGACTGTTTCGTACGTAACAATTTTGGAAAAATCGAGATTGGCAACATGCTTTTGGAGTTCTTCATATCGCTCTTTTGTGATCGCCTCATAGGGAGCTAACTGGTAAACATGATTACTGCGCGGTAAAAAGGAGAGGCCCCCGACAAGATCCCAGTTCTCATATATCCAGTTTGCAACAGCAATCCATTCATCATCGCCAACAGAGATCGTGACTGACGGATTGTGTTCTGTGTAATGCTTTTTTACTATTTTCCAGTGTTCCAGCTGAGTGAGCGCCGAGACATCATCTTTGCAAATCGCCCCAGTTGGTGCTTTGACCGGAAACTCAAGTACATAGGTTGTCGCATTTTCCTTTGTCTGTCCGACTTCGGGGAAGTAGGGCACGCCTTGATCTTTCAGCATTCTAAAAAGGGCATCTGTTCCGGAAATGCGGATACGGCGAATGTAGTATGGGGCGTGGCGCGGGTGCATACCGCTCGCGCAATCCACTGTCTGAGAAACAGTACCGGACGGTTTTACGCATGTAATACAGGTCGACGCTCCGATTGAGAGACGCTTTGCATATTTTTTATTTATCTCGATAGCAACTGCCTTCATCTTTTCAAGCATCTTTGGATCACGAACAAGCGGGCAATCCCACTGGCCGGTAATTGAAACCCCGAGAAGCCTCTCTGCCTCGCAATTTTTTTTCCATTCACGAGAGAGGTATGGAAAGTATGTCAGTGCCGATTGATACGTGCCGATCATAGCTGCAATCCGCACCTTTTGGAGTAGTGTCTCTTCTGTGTCTTCCGCTCTCGCAACTACTTCGCTTAAATTGCAAAACTGCTTTGATTGAAGAATGATCTCCCCGCACGGATTTGTCCCCCATGAGGGATGCTCCCCTTCTTCCCAATTTTTAAGACGGCGCTCTGGTAATGTTTTTATAAGACCGCCTCGGTTGAATATGCCGCGCTCTCCGGATCCAGATTTTACGAGCGCCGTCCATTCATCAAGAAAAATTTGCGTGTCGGGTTTTTCAAGATAGACAGCAGAATTATTTGCAAGCATGCGCTGTCCTTCCATTAAATAAAATTGGCCTTTTTTTGAATCTCGAACGGCTTCGTCATCGAGATCAGAAAGTGAAATCATGGCACTTCGGCGGACACCTCCCGCGACAACACATTCTCCGATCTTGCAAATAATGTCATGCGCATCAAGATTTGAAAGACGGCGGCCCTGTCTGCGCAAAATGCGTTCTCTTGTAAAAGACAGAAGAGACCGAAGCGGTTCTGGTCCCGAACTCTTTCCGCCCATGGTTTTAAGGCGTGATCCAGCCGGCCGAATCAAAGAGAAATCAAAATCAATATCCGTCCCGTCATACCAAGTTTTCATACCAAGAACAAAGGCGTCTGCCCAACCTTCTCTGCTATCTGCAATTATATGAGTCGGTATTTTTTTGCCAGTTTGGCGCTGTATCTGAGGAAGTGCTTGCACATTCTCGCTTTCCACTGAAAAGCCGACACCTGTACCGCACATGGAAATGTACATAATTTCGGCAAAATCAGTGAGAGTTCTCGGAGCAATAAATGAACAGTTATAAGCACAGACATTCTGTTTTCGTGCGGCCTTTCCGGCAAACTGAAGAAGTCGCATGGAAGGCATCGCTTCCTGCCGTAAAATTGCTTCACGCACCTCGGTATACTCCTTCTCGGTAAAACCTGAACCGAGATTTTCCTTCATGAAATTCACATAGCGATCAACAGTCTCAATCCAAGTTTCGCGACGGCCCTCTTCCGGAATCCATTTTGCGTAGGTACGGTAATAAACAAACTCCGCCAACGGATTTCGAAAATACTTTTTACTTTCTGTTACTAAATTTTTTACTGTATTGGAAACAATCCCATGTTCCTTTCGCGCACGTTCTCGCTCTTTGCGATAGAGAATATAGGCCTTGGCAGTCTTTGCGAATTGCATAGCAATTAGTTCGTTTTCTACAACATCCTGAATCGTTTCAACATGTGGCACAGAATATTTTTCTTTGCGTTCCTTCTTGAGCGAAAGGAGTGACCGAAGCACGGCTTCACTCACCTTTAGTGCATCATCTTCTCCTCCTTCTCCTGTTGCCATCATCCCTCGAGAAATTGCATGGGTGATATGTGAGATATCAAACGGAACAAGCGAACCGTCGCGCTTCTGAATTTTTTCAATCGTTGAATGTATTTCTGTTTTTGAGGTCATACAAATTTTTGAATAAAACTAGTAATTGAATATGTTTTGAGTTTTTTGTTTTCAATCACATACCGATAGAGAGCGGGTGAAAGCACAAGAGCGAAAGAAATATTTCCAACGAGGTGGAGCGCTGTAAACGGAATCTGTCCGATGATTGCTGTCGAGAGTGGCTGGCCAAAGAAGATTGGGCCAACGGTGAATCCTGTCGTGATATCAAAGAAAAGCGTGCCGATAATGGCGAACGTGACATACCCCCGCCGGCTATTTTTTCTCCGCTTAAAAAAATATGTTGCCCACACCCCGAGCATTCCATATGAGAGCCCGGTAACGAGAGTCCATGGCCCTACTTCCCCTGTGAAAAGGTCAAAAAGAAATATACTCGCGAACGCAAAGATGAATCCTGCTCGTGGTCCATATGCCCTGCTATATGGCATGAGGGTCGCAAGAATCGGTTCAATATTCGGGGGTCGAAATGGAATAAGACGGAGGAGAAAACAGGCCCCAAATCCAAGAATATATGCCACCCAATTATCATTTTTCTTATACATAGTGCTCTCTCCCCTTTCCTTGCGCTGACGAGGCGCGGGGTATATACTAATTTCATAGTTGCGAAACTATGCAACTAAAGGAAACACAGTATACGCCTTGCATCAGTCGGCGTGCAAATGTGGAAAACTATTTATCAGTGTTAGAATATACATATGCTTACATACATGCTCCTTGAGCTCCTCGCCGCAGCCGTTGGGGTTATCGCTATTATTTTTATACTTGTGCAATTACAAAAAAGGACACAATTTTTGCGTTTTTTTAAACAAAAAGCTGTGCTCATTCCTACTCTACTTTTTGTAATCGCCTTCTTTGCAGGTCTCGTCGCAAACCGAACCTATCCCCCAACATTTGCTATGCCGGCATTCATGCACTCACACGCACCAGGCGGAGTTCCTGCATCTATCCCTTTTAATAAAATTCTGGATTTCTTTTTGTATGAAAATAAATTTGAACGCGTGGCAGACATTGGCGCAGATCCAAATGCCGTTCCTGCCGAACCACAAAAACCAGATGCTGATGGTATTGTGCGCATGCATCTTGATGTAAAAGAAGTTATCGCCGAAATTGCACCAGGTATCCATTACAACTATTGGACATACAATGGCCAAACCCCTGGTCCGATGCTTCGAGTAAAAGAAGGCGACACAATCGAGCTTTCTCTTACAAATGATCCGACAAGCTTACACCACCACAACATCGACCTTCATTCAGTAACTGGCCCAGGAGGCGGAGCAACGCTTACAGAAGTGCTCCCAGGAGAGACAAAAACTTTCCGTTGGAAAGCACTTAACCCAGGCCTCTACATTTACCACTGTGCAATGCCAAATGTTTCTACCCATAATTCACACGGGCAATATGGACTTATTCTAGTTGACCCAAAAATTCCTCTTCCAAAAGTTGATAAAGAATTTTATGTAGTACAAGGTGAGCTTTACACTATCGGACAGCTTGGTAAAAAAGGTTTAGTTGCCTTTGACTCAGAAGCATTACTTGATGGAAACCCTAATTATGTAGTATTCAACGGACGTATCGAAAGCACTCCTCGTATGCAGGCAAAAGTCGGAGACAAAATCCGTATGTATGTCGGAAACGGTGGTGTGAATCTTATCTCATCATTCCATGTGATCGGAGAAATATTTGACACTGTCTATCCTGAAGGAAATATCGGCGGATCTGTTGAACATAATGTGCAGACTACTGCCGTACTTCCAGGAGGATCAAGTATTGTTGAGTTCACGCTCGATGTTCCAGGTAAATATATTTTGGTTGATCACGCACTCGCCCGCATGAATAAAGGAGCTTGGGCCGTGCTTGAGGTTACTGGAGAGAAGAATCCTGCAATATTTGGGGCAGTGGAAAATTCACATAGCGAAAATCACACGCATTAGTTCGAAACTACAGAGCGCTTCACCAGACACTTGACTATACCCCCTAGGGGGTATAGTCTTTTTATATGCATACAGAAAAAGCAAAACTCATTCGCCGCCTTAAAATAATTGAGGGGCAGGTTCGTGGCTTACAGGAAATGGTTGAGAAAGACTCATATTGTATTGATGTCATTACGCAAAGCTCTGCCATCAAGCAAGGTCTTTCAAATGTCGAAGATCTCCTTCTCGAGGGGCATCTTGGCCATTGTGTTGTGAATCAAATCAAGAAGGGCCAAACAAGTAAAGCAACAGCTGAAATATTAAAGGTCTACCGACTAAAAAAGAAATAATCATTTATGGAAACCACAATATACACATGTCCTATGCACCCCGAAGTAGTAAGCGGCAAAGCGGGTCGCTGTTCTAAATGCGGTATGGCTCTTGTTCCTAAAGAAAGCAAGCCGACACTAAAGGTACTGCAACCGGAACATGACACTGGTCTTGGAAAGCTCACATGGAAAAGTTATATTCCTCTTATCTCCATCATCGGAGTGCTTTTTCTTGTCACGAGTGCTTTATATTACAGAGATGAAATGCTTGGCATGTCCTCGCTACATAAAACGATCTCATATTTTATGATCGGTTTCTTTTTAACATTCAGCACGTTCAAGCTCATGGACTTAAAGGGCTTCAAGGAAGGATACTCGACGTACGATCTTCTTGCCCAGAAAGTACCCAATTATGGCTATATATATCCATTTATTGAACTATTCTTCGGTCTTGCCATGATCCTCATACCGCTCTCGAAAGGATTGCTCGTCGCCGAACTCATCGTTATGACATTTAGCGGTCTCGGCGTTGCAATCAAGCTCGCAAGAAAAGAACCATTCGTCTGTGCATGTCTCGGAACTTTCCTTAAGGTACCCCTTACAAAGATTACACTTATCGAGGACTTCGGTATGGCAAGTCTTGCTCTCCTGATGCTATTATTGAAATAGATGATGAATTTTAATCAACAGATTAAGAGCACATTTTTTATTCTCACATTTTTGGGTTACGTATTTCTTAGTGTTTTTGGATTATTTTCTGTAGGAAGTCATCTCTCTCACGACACAGCACCTATGCCAAATTGTCCGTATATGATCGGACAGCACTCAATGTGCGGAATGGACGCCCTCTCTCATATTAGTGCTTGGGAGACAATGGTTCGTGCCACCTTACCCTCACTTCTCCTTTTTATCATTGGTATAGGATTTTATTTCGTTTGGAGAAAACAAACTGAGATCAGCCCTTCGGTATTCTTACAAAAACAAACGGGGCGAGATCGATCTCCGTATATTCCATTATTTGCCACGGGGATACTCAACCCTAAAATCCCGTAACGGCCGAATCAATTCAATTACTAACTAACTTCTAACATATATGGAAAATAAAAATACTATTGTGCTCGTTGCTGTTCTTTTTCTTATTATTGGGGCTTTAACTGGACGATTCCTTTTTCCGCAAAAGGTAGACCCCGTTATGGACCACGGTTCAATGTCTGACACAATGAAGGACATGACTGCTTCCCTCTATGGTAAAACTGATTCTGAATTTGATAAGGCTTTTATTGACGAAATGATCGTTCACCACGAGGGAGCGGTTGAGATGGCACAACTAGCTCTCAAAAATGCTGGTCGGGAAGAAATAAAAACTATGGCGAATGTTATTATTTCTGCTCAGACAAAGGAGATTGGTCAGATGAAGATGTGGCGTTCGTCTTGGTATGGAAATTAAGAATTAATATGAAAAAATATATTATCGGGATAGTCGCTATTCTCGTCGTATTCGGGCTTATGTGGTTCACCACACCAAAGCAGAAAGAAGCGGAAGAGAATCTCGCAACAATGTCGAGCCGTGAGATTGCCTTGAGGCAAACAACTGATATGGCAACAAAATTCCATATTCATCCGGAACTCGCAATCTTCATAAATGGTGAGGAATTCCCTATCCCCCATGACATGGGCGTAACAGCAAGCGGTATGACGGCCATTCATACACATGACGAAGATGGGGTCATTCACGTTGAATCACCAATTGAAAAAGATTTTACTCTCGGCGATTTCTTTGCGGTCTGGAACAAAGATTTTTCAGCAACTACATTGTTAGATAAAACAACGGAGAACGGAGGGGAGATCACCGTTACTGTAAATGGCACTTCGGTCGATACATATGAAAATACTATACTAAGGGACAAAGATAAAATTGTTATCTCTTATCAGGCGAAGTAACAGACCAGACAAAAAACACCCGTATGGGTGTTTTTTTGTTGTGAGGACCAAGGTTTTTGATTGGCAGGACCGGCAGTAGCCGTATCGAACCTTACAGGTTCAGTACAGGTTTCAAACGGCAGGAATCTCGACCTACCGTCGCGGGTACTTTCTGATGCGCTTCTAGCGCATCAGAAAGTCTTTCGATTCCTGACACAAGCCAAGCAGTTACCCAGGAATCTTCCGTTACACGGACAGTAGACCTTTTCCATTTTTTCAGTGAGTACACCTCAAAAATAAGGAAGAAGGTTTTCGATTCCTGCCCGCAAGACGATCAATCGTCTTGCTCGAGATCACCCAAAGAAAAAGGCCGTTCCCTTTCGGGAGACGGCTCTTTTTCTAACGGGTGATCTCGGCAGGAATCTTCCCTTACAGGGACAGTAGACCTTTTCCATTTTTTCAGTGAGTACACCTCAAAAATAAGGAAGAAGGTTTTCGATTCCTGCCCGCGACTGAAGCAGTTCAGTCGCTCTCGATCACAAAAAGAAAAAGCCCCTCGAAAGGGGCTTTTTCTTTTTGTGATCTCGGCAGGAATCGAACCTGCATTTCTCCCTTCGCAGGGGAGTGTCCTATCCATTGAACGACGAGACCTTCTATATAATTCAGATCGGACGGACAGACTATACTTTATTTTCAGTAATTAGTAAATAACGCCTGAGTAAGGGCTTTTTGGGCAAAATAAAAACCGGATATTGAATCCGGCAAAAACCTTTCGGTTTTTGATTAAATGGCAAAGAGCGTGCCATTCTCAAGATCGCTCTTTGCTTTTTTGAAATCAGTGGCGAGAACAATTCCCATTACATAGCCCACCTCGCTAATTTCAAACTTCTCACGTATAAACGCAATCCCCGAATCTTTTGATTCCTTCAGATGCTCGAGGGCTTTTTCAAGGCCTAAAACTCCTATTAAAATCATCCCGGCTAAACTTGCCTTATATGTGCCATCATTACTGTCCACGATGGTAAGATGTGACACCTCATTTGAGCTATTAAAAATAACCCTTGTTTCCTTTTCAGCTTGCGTGAGGGCCGCAAGCAATCCTTTTTGATCTAGCATTTTCAGACTATTTATTTGTTTTGTTTTTTAAAATAACAGTAATGCTTTATAGCATAAAAATACCCTTGTGTCAAAAGGGTATTTTTAATGCGTCGTGAGAATTTCTTGGAGATATGTGCGATCGTCGGAGAGAAGCGGGACTTTGTTTTGTGCGCCGAGTTTTCCTTTTGATTCCAAGTGCTTACGGAATGTCCCCTCTTTTACTATGTGAAGGATTGGCGTGCCGAGGATGACGTCGCCAGTTCGCTTTGCGTCGTAATCTGAATTTCGTTTGCGAAGCGATGCATCAAGCGCGCCTGCGAATAGTTTTATATCGCGTGGCGCAGTTTTAAATTCAATTGCCCATTCGTGAGCACCTTGTGAACCTTCCACAGTAAATGTGGATGTTACGGTAAACGCCTGCACTTCACAGTTTGCTGCCGTTGCCGCGTCTTTAATCGCCTGTGTAGCATTGTCTGCGACTACTTCTTCTCCGAATGCATTTAGGTATTGGGTTGTGCGTCCAACAATTTTAAGTCGGTAGGGGTGTGTGGATGCAAATTCAATTACATCCCCCACCATGTATCGCCAGAGACCGCCTGTGGTAGTAATTATCATTGCGTAACGCACCCCTGGAACTACTTCAGAAAGAGGAATCGCAGAGCCCTTTGGGGTGCAATTTTCTACTGGAACAAATTCATAAAAAATATCGTGATCAGTACAGAGAAGCATTTCTCCTGGATGATTTTTAGGATCGTCCTCAAAAGCAAAGTAGCCCTCCGAAGCATTATAGACTTCGCGAAATTCAAAACTTTCTTTTCCGACAAGTTTTTCGATGGTTTTCCGATATGGATGAAATGCTACTGCCCCATGGAAAAAGACTTCGATGTTTGGCCAAATTTCACGAATGTATTTTACATTCCCTTTTTTCTTGGCGAGTTCGAGAATTTCAATCATCCACGTCGGTGTACCCGCAAGAAGCACCACATTCTTCTCAACTGTCTTATCAACAATCTCTTTTGCCTTATGCGGCCATGACGGATGAAGTGCGAGCTCTTTACTGTATGGCTTTGCCCCTGCCGTCCACCATGGTGTAGCGTTCATCATAAGCGCAGAGACATCGCCTGCATAAAATTGGCTGTTTGGAATCTGACTATAGGAACCGCTAATCACAATGCTCTTTCCAGAAAAAATATTGGTGTGCGGATGACTACGGGCATAGAAACTGATCATATCGTAACTTGCCTTTAGGTGGTTCCCCTTCATGTAGGCAGTCGGTGTTGGGATATATTTACTGCGACTGTTTGTGGTTCCGGAAGATTTAGAAAATTCTGGCACAGGAAATGCCGTGAGTACATTTTTTTCTCCGGCAATAATCCTCTCAATATATGGAAAAATATTTTCGTATGAAAAAACCGGTACTTTCTCACGAAATTCTGTGT
>CAZRTW010000016.1:0-15310 GCA_964603145.1 uncultured Candidatus Saccharibacteria bacterium
ATTGGCAAGAACCAGCATGTACTTCTCCGATAGCAAAAACGGTACATCCATAGCCCTGCTCTTTGTTAGCACAATCACTTACCTCTTTTGGACGTATTGTCTCTTCCGGCAAAAAACTTTTATGAGATTGGAGTACGGGTTTCTCAATACCACCCTCCCTGCCGATATACCACCCACCGAGCGTGCAGAGGGAGACAAGAACACATACTCCTATAATTTTCATGGACTTATTGTATCAGTTGTGAAAAATTCTGCATTAAAGCCGTTTGACTTCTCCAGTCTGTGGTCATTTCGGACAAGCACGTATTCGAATTCATATCCGAGTAGAACTTCAGGGCTTACAAAAAAGAGTGCCGTTGCAAGTGCGTCGGCCAGAATAGAATGTTTTGCGTAAACCCAAACCGCCAGAATATCTTTTTGTGATTCTAACGTTTCTGGGTTCATGATATGCGTGAATTTTTCCCATATACGGCGGTTACCTGCAGATCCGCAGATGCTTCCACTATTTAAAGTAAAGACTCCGATAACTTCTTGCATGTTACTCGGATTTTCAAGACCCACTCGAAGTGGCTCTCCTCCCTTTTTTAAAATGTCTCCACCCGCATCAATGCAGTACGCACGTACGCCGTCTTCTTCTAAGACTTTGGCTACAAGGTCTATGAGATAGCCTTTTCCAGCTGCACCAAAATCCAAGAGCACTGGTTTCAGAACTTTCAGTTTTCCGTCCTTATATTCTATTGCCTCTTCCCATGAGAATGGCTTCTCTAGGTCACGTATTTGTTTTAGAGAATAATTTGCATCATATCCTGCGGTTGCTATGAGATTTCCGATGAGTGGCGTCATAAGGCCATTTGTTCTTTTGTAGAGATCAAAATAAAGACGCATCATGAGACCTGCATCTTCCGGTAAGTCATACACACCTGCTTCTTTGGATATTTTTGTGACCAACGAATCACTACGGAAACGTGAATAGGTTTGATCAAAACGATCAATACGTTCGTGAATGCTTACTAGAAGCGCTCTTTCCCTGTCGGGGAAGAGCGCTTCGTAGACATCTATTTGCCAGCTAGTACCAATTGCTTCGAACGTAAACTGAGCCATATGAGTTAAGCCTTAGCCTGTGTTTTGATTTTTGCGATTGCCTCATTAAAACCAGTAGCAGTAAGTGATGAACCAGAAACTTTTCCAACATTTACATCGTCGAGGTTCTTGCCAATAACAAAAGTCTTGTACCCACCGATAAAGAGAGTCTGGAAGTGAACCGACTTAGGATCGCCTGCCATTTCAACAGCAGATGTATCTGTGACAATATCCTTCTTAAGCGTGACTGTAACTTGAATTCTATTTGCTCCCCCTGGCGACATATATCCGCCGATAGCAGTATAGGTGCCATCTTTATATGTTGAAGAAGTTTCTTTCGGGGTATCTATTGGAGGAATTTCGGAAGAGGTGTCCGCAGGCGGAACCTGTGACGTTGTGTCCGGTATGGTTGGTGCTTCTGTAGATTTCTTGCCGGAAAACATTGTTACGAGAACTACGGCAACAATAACGAATACTCCGATGATAATTGGGGTGGTTTTATTTGATGTTGGTTGCATATAATTTCTCTAGCTGGTAGTAATTGTTTCTGACTTTTTTTTATCAAGGCACCAAACATCAGGGCCCTGCATGAATACGGCAAAGTAACCAATGCCGAGTCCGAAATCTCTGACTGCAATTTCTCCGTAGCCGAGGGAGAACATAATGCCAAAAAGGTGGAGTGACATAAGAAAAGCTGAAAGGCGAGTCCAGATACCAAAGAGAAGCATGAGGCCAAAAACTGCCTCAAAAATTGCATTACCCAAAACAAGTGTCTCTGCTTTTATGCCTGAAAGCGAAACAACGGAATCTGAGACATATGCGGTCCACACAGCACTATCCATAAACTGCTGTAAGCTAAACCAAAGCACTACAAGAGCAAGCCCGATGCGCAAAACGCTCGGCGCGTATTGCTCTAAAGTTTTGAGTGTTTTTTGCATAATAGTAAGTATATCCCAACTACTATATACGTGAAAATACTCCTAAAAGCGACAAAATTTCACTCATCTCTTGAATCACAACAATTTCTGTATTCTGTACAACGACTCTCTTCTCTTTCGATTCTGGGGCATAAAAAATGGCCGTAATACCTGCGCTAAGCGCGCCTTCGATATCTTTTTGGATATGATCCCCCACCATTAGGGTCTCTTCCCTCGTGCTCCCGAGTTTTTTCAAAGCAAGATCAAAAATTTCTGGGGACGGTTTTGAAAATCCAGCTGTTTCGGAAACGATTATTTCATTGATAAGATTCTCAATTTTAATCTCGTTCAATTTTTCTCTCTGGATTGCTTCTTGTCCGTTTGTAACGACCCCAATCTTATATCCATGCCTTCGAAGCGCCTCAAGGGTTTGCACGGTGCCGAGCGTAGCTCGGCGGTCACTTCGATAGGCTTCTCGGTATATCGACAAAAAGCGATCCACATCACTCTCGCTTATTGCTATCCCCTTTTTTCGAAACATAAGCCGTACTTTTTCTCGCCCATTTTCTTCGTGCGTAATTTCTCCGGTAAGATAGCGCGCAAAAGCTTGATCAAGTGCTTCTTGATACCAAGCCATGAGAGTTTCTGTTTCTTCCTCCGCTAGCGCAGGAAAATCTTTTTTGACAGCATCAAGACCGATCCGCAATGAATATTTGTGATCGGAGAGCGTTTCGTCGAGATCGAATAAAATAGTTGTCTTTCCTTTCAAGTCCACGATTTATTTTCAGGGTTGTGAAAAATATTAACTCGCAGTTTCTGTGTGGGACGAAACATATGTCTTGCAAACAGCAGAAAAGAGACTGACGATAAGCGGTCCAGCAAAAATGCCGAGCGGACCGAAGAGTTGTACACCACCCAAGACGGCGAGGAGCGTGAAGAATGGGTGTAAATTGCTTCCACGGCTCATAAGGCGAGGGCCAAGAACGTTATCAAGAAGGCCGACTGCGGCGGCGCCCCAGAGTGCTAGACCAACTGCCGCAACCGTGTTTCCAGAGAGAGCAAAATAAAATACCATTGGAATAAAGACGATCGATGTGCCAAGCGTAGGAACAAGTGCGCAGACTGCGGTAATGCTTGCCCAGAGGAGTGCATTTGGCACACCAAAAATGATGAATCCAACACCAGCGGAGATACCTTGCAGGAGAGCAATCGCGAGCGTGCCTTGAATAAGCGAGTGCATTGCTTTTTTAAGATGTTCTAAGATTGCTACTGCATCTTCGCGTGAAAGCGGAATAAGATGAAAAATTTCTGAGTGAAGTTTCTCTGAATCCTTGAACCAGAAAAAGAGGCCGAAGAGTGCAAGAAAGAGATGGAGAACAATAGTAGCCATGCTCTGTACAATATTTCCTGTTTGAGAAAGCACCCATTTAAGAGCTCCTTGAAATGACGCTAAAAGATCAATCTGTGTGGATGGAAAGAGCGCAGAGAGTTTTTCTTGTGCTCCTGCGATGACATCATCCGGAACAATAGCGCCAGACTGTAGGCCAGAGAGAATGGTATGCGCCTCTCCCCCAACTTGGAGAATGATAAATCCTAATATCGCTGTAATACAAAGAACAATAAGAAGAAGCGTTACGAGAGCGCCGCCTATCTTGCCATATATTTTTCGCAGACGGGTATTAACAGGATTAAAAAGAGTCCCGAGAACAATAATTAGAATGAAGACAGAAAAGAAAGGGGCAAAAAGAATACAGAGAGCAACGAGGGCAATGACGAGTATTCCGACAATAAATTTAGGTGATGAAATTCTAGGCATACTCTAATAGTAACATAGGAGGGGCCCTGTGTGGATCATTTATTCCCAAAGAATACTTTAGCGACTTCTACGATAAGGACATTCACGATAACCCATCCTGCGACAAACCAGAGCCATACGGGTGGGAGTGGAGCAAGTTCGAACAGGTTCCGGAGAGCTGGGATAGTCATGGTCGCAGTAAGGACAATAAGAGAAATCAGAATACTAATGTTGAGCCGCTTGTTCGAGAAGACTGGGTAGGTATAAATAGGTTTTCGAAGACTCCTGAACGAAAACGCGACAAAAGAAATGTATGAACCGAAACAGACAAAGAATACGGAGCGTGCGACTGGGAGAGGAACTCCATACTGAACGAGGCCATAATAGACCAAAAAGAGGAGTACCGAAGATAGGATCCCGATTCCAAAAATTTGACCTTTTACTGCGGTGCTGAAAATAGAAGTGCGACCCCGCTTGCCTCCAGTGTCATGTTCAAAATTTTCATCATAGGCATATGAGAGCGCAGGCAATGATCCGGTAAAGAGATTCACCCAGATAATCTGGAGCGCAGTGAGCGGAAGCGGTAAACCACAGAGAAGTGCTCCTCCGACCACAATAACTTCATCAAGCGAGTTAGCCATCTGGTAGACCAACGTTTTTCGAATATTTACGAGAATGCGACGACCTTCGAGAATGGCAGCGCTAATTGTAAGGAAGTCGTCATTGAGGAGAACAAGGTCTGCTGCACTCTTTGCCACATCGCTTCCAGAACCAAGTGCCACCCCAATATCCATAGCCTTGAGTGCGGGAGAATCATTCACACCGTCTCCGGTCATAGCCACCACTTCTCCACTCTTTCGATAGAGCATCCCCACACGCAATTTGTCTTCGGGAGTTACTCGAGCAAATACACGCATGCGCGGAAGCATCGATAGAAGTTCATCATCTTTTAACATTCGAAGTTCATCGCCGGAGAGCGCTTGGTCTTCTGCCACTTCCCAGCCAATAGCTTTCGCAACTGAAATAGCCGTTCCTTTCAAATCTCCCGTGATCATCACCACGCGAACTCCAAGCGCTTCAATTTTTTTGATAGCTTCTGGAACCTCAATGCGGATCGGATCATGAAAAGCAAGCACTCCAAGAAATTCCACATTCTCTATATCATCAGCACCAGAAACTTTTTTTGATTTCGGGAGTGTTGCGAGTGCAATCAAACGATCTCCATCAACGCTTGCGGTCATGAGCCAGGTTTCAATTTTCAAATACTCATCTTTGCTTATTTCTGCGCGTTTAAGAAGTACGTCAGGGGCACCCATGATCACATACTCTTCTTTCGTTTCTGCAACAGAAAATTTATTGGTTGAATTGAACGGAAGGACAAGTGGTAATGAGCGCTCTGTAATAGATGTAATATCCATGCCAGCTTCACGGGCATTTTTTACAATATTTACCTCGAAAGGACGTCCCTTAAACGTCCAATCAGAAAGTGGCGCGTCTGGGTTTTCAACGAGTACATCAACATTATGGAGCGCTAGCTCAATAAGCGGACTCTTTTTCGGGCCTGTTTTGTGCGGATGGGCCGGAGTTCCTGCAGTAAGATCTTCCGCGGAATAGGCGCCCACAAGTTCCATTTGGGCCATGGTAAGCGTCCCTGTTTTATCAGTAAGAATGAGTGTTGTTGAGCCAAGGGTTTCTGCCGCTGCAAGCGTTCGCGTAATTCCCTTTCGCTTTGCGATGCGTTCCGCGCCGATAGAGAGAATAACAGTGAGTGCAATCGGTAAACCTTCTGGCACGGCACCAACGGAAACAGCTGCCGCAAGAACAAGCATTTCAAAAACTGGCTCACCTCGCGAAACGCCTAGAACAAAGAGGCCGATCACAATAACAATAACTACAGCAAAAATAATCCATGAAAGCGTGCCAAGACCTTTTTGGACCGGAGTCGGAGCGCGATCAATGCCGATAACGAGACCTGCAATTTTTCCGATTTCTGTTTTCTCACCAGTAGAAACAACAACTGCTGTGGCAAAACCATCAACTACAAGCGTTCCTGCATGCACCATGTTTTTGCGTTCTGACACCAGTGTGCCGACTGGGAGAGGATCGATAGTTTTTTCTATCGGAATTGATTCTCCAGTTAGAATTGCTTCATCAAGACGAACGCCATTTACGCTGATGACACGAGCGTCCGCAGGGACGCGTGTGCCATATGAGAGCTTGAGAATGTCGCCTGGAACAATCAGTTCGGAATCGATTTCTTCTTCCCTGCCATCGCGAATAACTCGTGAACGATCTTTAATATAGGTGGAGAGGCGCGCGAGAGTGTTTTCAGCATGATATTCGCGCAAAAATCCCAGAACTGCATTTAGTAACACAGCCAGAATAATAACTACAGTCTCAACCCATTCTTTAAGAAGAATGGTTATGATGCCCGCACCGATAAGTATGAAAATAAGAGGACTTGCGAACTGGGCAAAAAAAAGAGAAATGGGGCCTTTCTTTTCATGACCGGCAATTGTATTCCTACCTTCCGTTTTAAGGCGCTCCCCAGCTTCGGCCTCAGTGATACCGTTAGCGGTTGTTTGTAATTCTGTAAAAAGTTCCGTTTCTGAAAGTGCCCAAGAATCTGTACTACGCATTTCCCTAGTATAGCAGTTTTAGAGACACAGGTAGCACATATCTGCGGGACTGAAAAATCCCGCAGATATGTGAATAAAGAACCCCTAAGGATTCAAATGGAGGAGACTGCATACTTATCGTGAAGCACGCTCACGAGATGATGAATCATTTCGTGAGCGGCCACGACGATGTGAGCTTGATGAAGATGATGAGCTACGTGATCGATTATTTTTTCGCATATTGTTTGCCATAAAAAAGTCGTGATTAATTTTTTAATAGTTCGACCTTACATACTGTACGCACGAGAACGGTGTGTATGACGAAATTTTTAATTGAGGAAAAAATATAATTCTTGTCTATAGGGGCTTGCAGAGATGCAGAAAACGTTTCAGTGGGACGATCGTCCCACTGAAACGTTTTGCAAATTGATGTTTTTAATTTTTTACGCAAGCGCTCCGCGAGTAAGCGGACCAACATAACCGACTGCCGGAGCAATACTATTCGCTAGTTGGAATTTGATCACTGCTCTTCGAGTTGCCGGACCAAAGAATGTGGTTTCGTTTCCAAACGAACCTGCGCCGCTAACTGCAACAGTAAATCCTTTTTCATTCAGCATTTTCTGAAGGAGTCGGACATCTTCTCCGCGAGAATTTAATGTAAGATTGCGCGAGAGAGATGAAAGTGTTTTTTGCGCAGTACTTGGTACAGACGCAGTAATTGTTGTGATCGGAGAACCAATGAGTGTCGCGATCTGTGTTGGAATAACTACGCCACTTCCCGTTGCCGCAGTAAATGTACTTTTATATTTTGTGGCAAGAAATTGTGCGAGCGATGCTGGATCAGATGTCTGTCCAAGAATTTTTGTGAGATGGGCCATTTTATCAGTAAGAGAGAGCTCACTTGTGAGTCGCGGAAAAGGATTGGTTGCCGCACCGGAGGAATTGTGAATCTCAAAGTGAAGATGCGCTGCACCACCTCTAGCATTTCCGGTATTGCCGACATATCCAATAAGATCGCCAGCTGCGAGCACTGTTCCTTGCGAAACCCCTTCGCCAATGCGATCAAGATGCATATACACGAACGTTTCGTTACCTGGGTTTGCCGTATAGACATAGTTTCCTTCTGAAGGGCCAACACCTGTTTTTACGACGACTGCAGGAGTCGGAGAAACAACCGGTGTGCCTTTTATCGCCATAATGTCTTCGCCTTGATGAGTGCGCGCACCACCATCGCGAGGATCGCCGAAGTTCGAAGAAATATTTTTAAGACTTACTCCAAAAAGAATTGGAATGGTAATCGATGGACTCGCCGTCACTCCTAATTGTGAAATTTTTTGTGAGAGTTCGCTTTCTCCACGGTAGCGTAACCACCAGCTATCTCCACTCCGTGTTTCTGCTTGTGCAAATACTGGAGAGAGACTAAAAACTAATAAAAGTAGCCCGGACAGATATTTGGCCGAACGCAAAAATAAGGGAATTTTCATATATAGATTTCGTAGCGCATCGCTTAGTTAGAGTAAGAAAGCGATACCTATATAGGTACGAAATTTTGAATTTGAAGTGACCCCATTTTGAGGATGGAGCAATAAAATCTAATAGCCGGCAAGGGTATCTTCTTAAATACCGCTTATACCAAAGAGTTTCCCGACACCGTATGTGACCACCATGGCAAGAATACCTCCTCCCACGACACGAATTGTGGCCTTTAATTTTCCTGCACCACCTGCATGAGCGCTGAGTGAGCCAGTAATCATAAGCGCAATTCCAACGGAAACGAAGACGACACCGATGCGCATATTCTCCGGTGCAAAATATGCAGCAAGTAGCGGAAGGAGCGCGCCAAGGAAAAATGCAGCACCTGACGCCCACGCAGCATGCCAAGGGTTTGTTAAATTATTCGGATCAATACCGAGCTCTGCTTCGGCGTGCGCCATGAACGCATCGTGCGCTGTAAGTTCTTTCGCGACAATCTCTGCTGTACCTCGTGTGAGGCCTTTGTGTTCGTAAATCTGCGTGAGTTCTTCAAGTTCTTGATCTGGAATTGTGGCAAGTTCGTTTCGTTCCTTGGCAAGCATCGCCCGTTCAGTATCGCGTTGTGTGCTCACAGACACATATTCCCCAACTGCCATAGAAAGCGCTCCTGCGAGCGTCGCAGCAACGCCGGCGGTCATGACAAATGACACCGGAGTTCCTGCTCCGGCGACACCCACTATCACAGCAGAAACTGAAACGATGCCATCATTGGCGCCAAGTACTGCTGCGCGAAGTGAATTGAGCGCACTACCGCCCTTACTATTGTGATGCGGTTCTATGTGAATGTGAGTATGTTGTTCCATATTTTTAGATAAATGCAATTAAACGAATTGGTGCTTCAGCTGCGCCTTTTATTTTCATCGGAAGCACAGCAATTTTTGCCCCTGTCGGCGGAAGTTCTCCGGCTTGTGCGATATTTTCCACGAGGTACTTCCCTGCTTCGAGAATAGTTTTGTGAACCGGAAATCCATTTTTTCCGGTGTCAGCAGAGAGCGTGTCAATTCCGAGCCCCGCAATATTTCGATCGAGAAGTAATTTTGCTGTATCCTCGTGCACAGATGGAAATGTGTGATCGTTATTATATTTTTCTTTATCCCCCCAATATTTGTCCCAGCCAGTATAAAAAATGACAAATGCATTTTCTTTAATTTCTCCGTGCTTCTTTTCAAATTCTTCAACAACGCTCGGCATTACAATATAATTTTCATCCGCCACATCGTCGACACGAATCAGAACGCAGTCAGTCACCAAATTTTCTAATGAAAGCTGTTCAATTGTCTTCCCTCCTGGTAGACAATGGGCCGGTGAATCCATGTGAGTACCAATGCCAGAAGGCGTAGCAACATCATGCTTTCGAAAAAGATATGGTTCTTCACAATCTGAATAATCAAGAACCTGCTTGATTGCAAAACCACAGTCGCCATCCCAGCCAGGAATATCGGGGGTTATTGTATGAGTAAGATCTATTATTTGATGCATGGACTTATTTCATCTTTGTAACCTTAACGACTTTTCCTTTTTTATCATAGGTTGTCCATTCTCCTACTTGCTTTCCTCCCTTGAAACTGCCGGAGCGCATTTTTGTGCCATCGAGACGGAACCATTCCCAATAGCCCTCCATTTTGTCACCCACCATAAAACCCTTGGCCCAGAGTGAGCCGTCGGTATGTTTTTTAGTGAATGCTTTCTTTATCGGCATATGTAGATTGGAAAATTAAGGTAACTTCTTAAATGAATCCGTAATATAGAACATACCAACAACTGGGTACTTCTGAAGTACGCCTGGAAGCTTCTCTTTTTTTGTAACCGTGCCTCTTGCCTCAAAAGTATCCCCATTCCCTAACTCATTCGTTAAAGTTGGAACATAGGAATAATTTAAAAGGTAATAATCTCCTTCATTAGTTTCTAGAGCGAATCTGCACTCGCTGGGGTGCGGATCATTAGGTGTAACTGGACGTAAACACAAGTAAGTCCCAGACAAAAATGTTCTGTAGCTCATTACAGAATCAGGAATATCATCTTTCCCTACAAATGGATGACGATGTGAGTAATATAAAAAACCTGCAATAGCTGCGAGAACAATAATAGCGAGGAGGGCTTTTTTATTCACTGCCATATACCTCTATGGTACCATAGGGGATCGAAGCCAGAAACAATTAAAATTTCTTTATTTCAAACGTAAATCGGTAGGCAGAATTTGCGATTCTCTCACCTTCCTTTGGGTACGGAGATACTTCCTTCAGGGTAATTAAATATTTTCCGAAAGTAACAGGCTTCTCCAGTGTAAATTCCTGCGCACCGTGGCCAACGGTAGTTTCCATTGTAACTTTTACTTTGATCTCCCCTGCCCAAATACACTGCACACCGCTTGGACAGCGGCTATCAGACACAACCTCTGTTGGGGTGACGGAAACCTCTCCCCAACTCACTTTTTTATTGAGGGATGTTGTAAGTGTTTTAGAAGAAGCTGTATCAGTGATGCCTACTTTTTCTGCGCTCATCACAGAAAGAATCCCGACAATTGGGTACTTCTGCCAATGATCACTACTTAATGCTTCTACGGGAGTAACAGTTCCAGTTACGCTAAGGCGATCCCCTGTCTTAAATGCGTCTACTGAAAATGACGCACGGCTAAAGTCGAGCGAGTAATATGTTCCCGTATCAGTTTTGAGGCCAAACGCGCATTCCATAGTCTGCGGACCAGTTGTGTCTTTGTGCGGTAAGCAAAGATATTCACCAGTGAAAGTGATTGGAGCGGGAGCGTAAGACCCTTTGACAAAACCAGTGATCATCCAAACTCCATTTATTTTTTGAAGCGTCATGGTAACTGGATATGAAGCGGCGATACCATCACTTGTAACTTCCACCACACTCCCCATTACAAGATATGTTCCATTCGCGTCTTCGGCTGCGCTTATAACTTCAATACGGTCTGGCCATGGACTCGAAACCATGCGAGCAGGAGATGCGGCAACATTAGTCTTCCATTCTGCAATAAGAGCTCCCGATACATATGGCCCAAATACTCTGTCTATATCTTCCTGCGCGGTCGGTGATAAAAGCGACACCATCTTTAGTTGTTGTCCAAATGAGAGAACACGATTGCTAACCTCGGCCTGTTCGGCCGAAGTAATAACTTCAGGTCCATTATCCTGTGCTTCCTTGTTCCGGATAGCAAAGATAATGAGTCCGGTAATAACCACGAAGGCTAAAATGGTGACAATAGTTTTTGTGTTCATGCTTTTAAATACGATGCAAAGATTAAATTGTGACTTTATTTTGAAGGATATTTTTTATGAATTATTCAATCGGCGGCGATCGAAGAAGATCGAAACGAGAGTAAGAGCGAGAAAGATTGCTGGAATCCAGTAGCCTGGCAAATAGAGTTGTACGATGTCCCAAAGGCTGATCCACTGAATCGAAATTGTTCCTGTGACTGTTCCGACGTTATCGAGCAAAGCTTTGTCCTGCGTCACAACGGCTTTCTGCCAATCCTCTCCGTATTTGATATTCTGGTCTGCTCTCGCAAGCTGCTCGGTGTATGATGCATTCTCGTTTGCGAGCTGTTTATTAAGGAAAGCCAAATCGTCTGACACTACCTGTATGCGGGCGAGAACAGTAGGAGTCGCAGGCTGTGAGCGCAAAACTGCTAACTCTGCCGTATCAACATTAATTTTTGACTGAAGCGTCTTCACTGCGCTTGCGTGTGCGCTTACAATTTTCTGTCGAGCTGTTTTGTATTCGGCAAGAGAAGTGTCAGCTTGTTTTTGCTGTTCTTCAATGCTTACTTTCTGCGACAAAAGATTCTGGGATGAAACATCGATTTTAATAAATCGTGATCCGACAAGACTCTCAATTTCATTACGAAATGCATCGTATTTAGCTTTCGGCAAAGCAAAGCCGATTGATCCATACTTCTGCGAGCTCGACTCCTGATCAATACGTCCATCATATCCTCGAACGGTTGTTACCACACGGCGAGTAAGGTCTGGAACATTTCGAGTACGCATGTATGCGCTGTAGTATGTTTTCAAAAATTCACGCGTATCGGTTGATGGAACCTCAGGATTTGGATAAGGGTATGGATAGTATGCATCCATTCCTTTCATGCCTTGGTTTGAGACACTCATATCCATCGGAGGAGTTGCGTAATCAGGCGCTACGGCGCGAGTTTGACCAGAGTATTCCATCGCTCCCCCGCCCATAGAAGTTGCGTAGTATGGACGTGGATTAGAAATTGCAAAAAAAGTAATTACGGTAAGAAGCGCGAGAACGACGGTGCGCCACGAGATCCCGTATGGGAGAAGGCTTTTAGAAGGAGACTGGTTAGTATTGTTCATAGTGCAATTGTAACATTATTAAGATAGTGCTAATTCTAGGATATACGAATCCACGGAGAGAGTGTGACCTTTTGCAATAAAGTCTTAATTCCAGCTATACTATACACATAGTAATTGTAACAAAACTGAAAACACCTTATGGATAGAAACCATCACGTGATTGATGAACCAAAATTCACACTGTTCGTACTTCAAAACCCAAAGTTTGCATGGTTTTGGCTCATTGTGCGCGTGTATGTCGGGTGGCAATGGCTTATAGCCGGCTTGTCAAAGTTCGACAGCCCCGCATGGACAGGTGCCGATTCTGGAATCGCTATCTCCAATTTTGTACATGGAGCTCTTGCTAAGATGGGCGGAGCTCACCCCGATGTGCAAAGTTGGTACGGATGGTTCTTGTCTCATGTTATCCTTCCTTATCCTGAATTTTGGTCACATTTTATAGCGTATGGAGAAATGGTTATCGGAGTCGCCCTGATACTCGGCCTATTCACAGGTTTTGCGGCATTTTTTGGTTTCTTTCTCAACCTCAATTTTCTGCTCGCAGGAACTGTCAGCACAAACCCGGTTCTCATGCTACTTGCGATAGCTATCATCCTCGCATGGCGCGTAGCCGGATTCTTCGGACTTGATTACTGGGTACTCCCTGCCATAGGCACGCCATGGCGCCCGAGAATCATCACCACAGAAAAGTAGTTACACGGTTAGGAATGAATTCTTCTAATAGCGATTCCTAATCCCCCTCCTGAAACTCCTTGAGAAGAATCTCGTTCGTCTTTTTTAGCGTGTATAACCCAAAAAATCCCGTTGGTTTCTTAAGTAGAAACGGAGTGAGTATCTCGTTTGCATAATCAGTTTGAAACTTTGAAATAGCAACAACGGTTAAATTACCGAAGAAATCTGTTTCGCTTCCCAGAGAGCCTGGCCCATGTTCCGCAATGACGTACCCATGAGTATTGAGGAACTTTTGAAGTAAAATGACATCTTCGGATTTTGTTCCCTTCCTCAAAGTTCGTGTGAAAAGTACCGGAGGGATTTTTTTATCTATCTGAGAAGTATCCAGAATTTCTGGCGTAGGAGGGGTGAGAAGGGATGGAGGAATTGGAACACCACCACCGCCAGATGAAGAAGGTCCGGTAACACTACAAGCGTCTGTGCTAAATGTCAGACCAGATCCATACCCAGTAGTATCGTTCTCGGTCGAGGCGTATGCACGATAATAATAGGAAGTGCTACATGTGAGCGCATCAGTATCAAGTGTAAAAGTCCCTACGGGAAATTCTTCGCTTGTCTCAGACACGATAATTGGATCATTAAAAATATCATTCAATGAAAGATGAAAACCCCTCTCTGTAATTGGCGCACTACTCAGTGTATCTATAGAACCTTGTAACGTCGCACCTTGATCAGTGAGTGATGTCGCATCAATAGTAGAAACTACAGGCGCGCTTACACACCCCGCAGTGGTAAAAGTATTATCAGGCGAGAGGGCATTTTCGCCGGCATACGTAGAACTTGTCTGATAATGATACTCCGCACAAGTTGCGAGCCCGGTAAGAGAAACACTGTGCATGCGTGTAAGAAGCGAATCGAGTTCTGTAGAGGTGCCATAATCGGAAGTACTTCCGTAATAAACTTGTGAACTTGTCGGAATATCTGTAGTCCAAGTAATGGTGGCGATTGTTGAGTCGGGAGTTCCAGAAGAAACATCACTAATGACCGGAGATACAGGATCAGAAGTAGCGATACTACTTGTGCTTCCGCTATTCGCAACTCCAATAAACATGCCAAGCTCTGGAGACCAAACGATCGATGACCACGGTTTATTACTTGGCGGAGTGACCTCTGTCCAAGCAATACCGTCCGGACTTGTCATGAAAGCATTATTCACGCTTACAGCAGTAAAAATTCCCAGTTCAGGAGACCATGCGATTGATTTCCAGTCATAATGCCCTGCTACACCTGTTCGTGGCGTCCAAGAAATACCATCTGTCGAGGTAATGACTATTTGTTCATTGACCTCTTCTGATACAGCAACAAAAAGGCCAAGCTCGGGAGACCACGCAACAGAACGCCATGCTCTTGCAACTGACCCTCCACCTTCGCCTCCAATGTGGCCAATTGGAGGACTAATTTCCCACGTGATACCATCGGAAGAACTTATTGTTGTATTTTCATATCCTACAGCAACAAACCTGCCGAGCGCTCCTGACCAAGTGACTGAATTCCAAATGGTACTGAGTAAATTATTCTGAAACGACCAAGTAATACCATCAGGACTTGTCATGATCTGTTCATTCAACGAGTTTGTGAAATTCTGACCAACCGCAACGAACAAATTTCGTTCAGGAGACCACGTGACTGAATTCCAGATGCCATATGAATTTTGATCTCCTGGCGTAGGGCTTTCTATCGGTGTGAATGTGGGTGTGGTCTGACTTGTCCAAGTAATACCATCTGGGCTTGTAACTGCATCGTTACCTGATTCGGCATGGCCAAAACCAACCGCAACGAACAAATTTCGTTCAGGAGACCAAGTAAGCGCATTCCACTCCCCGCTTGGAATGGTGCCCACTGTCCAAACAACGCCATCTGGACTTGTCATTACTGTATTGTGACCAACTGCTGCAAAAAGGTGTAGCGATGGTGCCCACGCTACAGAAGTCCAATATCCATTCTCTGGTGTGTCTCGAAGACTCCAGGTCTGTGATATCGCTGAAGCAAAAAAGTACGAAGGAGATGTAAAAAGGAAGAAAAACAGAAAAATTGCCGCAACGATCTGGATCAGATTTTCATTTTTTTGTTGATTCATACTGCGATTAAAATAAACTTTCTTTTTTGGGACCACATTCGATAAGATACGTACGGAATTCTATAATAAGTGATCATATGCTTTCTATTTATTTAGTATAACAAATAGTTGAAAAAACCCTTGTTTTAAGGTATTGTTCTTCCTGTATTAATTAAATTGCCAGATCGTCTAATGGTAGGACTACTGCCTCTGGAGCAGTGTATCTTGGTTCGAATCCA
>CAZRTW010000017.1:0-13614 GCA_964603145.1 uncultured Candidatus Saccharibacteria bacterium
GTTACTGGAGATGTAACACTTCCAGAAGGAAAGGAAATGGTTATGCCAGGAGATACTGTTACTCTCAAAGTTAAGCTCGTTACTCCAGTTGCTCTCGAAGCTCAGACTCGCTTCGCTATCCGTGAAGGTGGAAAGACTGTCGGCGCAGGAGTTGTTACTAAAATTATTGCTTAAGCAATAATTTCAAGTCTGAAAGTCATAAAGTCTGAAAGTCGAAAGTCACGCGAACCCGCATTGACTTTAAGACTTTGGACTTTAAGACTTTGGACTCATTCCCATTATGGCAACAGAAACTACAAAAACTAAAAAACCGGCTGCGAAGAAAAAGGTAGCAGGGGAAAAGACTGGCGATGTACGCCTCCGAATCCGCGTTCGAGCATATGAGAACAAAATTCTCGACAACTCGGTAAAGCAGATTATGGATACAGCGCTTCGACATGATGCAGTTATCGCGGGACCAACACCGCTTCCGACTGAAATCAAAAAGTACACAGTCAACCGCTCACCGTTTATTTACAAAAATACTCGTGAACAGTTTGAAATCCGTGTACACAAGCGTGTCATCGACATCTTAAACCCTGGTGCAAAAACAATTGAAGCTCTCACAAATCTCTCACTCCCATCCGGAGTTGAAGTTGATGTGAAGATGCTCTAATCACAGACAGACAAAACGCAGGAAGATTATCAGTTATGAACGTTTCACTTTTTGAAACGGTCCACTAACACTCATGAAATTTATATTAGGTACAAAAGTAAATATGACCGAGTACTTTGCCGAAGACGGTAAAGTATATCCGGCTACGATTGTAACGGCTGGCCCGATTACAATCACACAGAAGAAGACCAAAGAAACTGATGGCTACTCTGCTATCCAAGTTGGTTTTGGCACACGCAAGGCATCTCGCGTTACAAAAGCACTCAAGGGTCACTTTGGTGACAAAGGTTCTTTCTCTGAAGTTCGCGAATTTCGCGTAACTCCGGAAGAAGGAGCATCTATGAATGCAGGGGATGTTATCTCTGCAGATGCATTTGCAGCAGGAGATATCGTTGCCGTTTCAGGAACTTCAAAAGGTAAAGGTTTCCAAGGCGTTATCAAGCGTCACAACTTCAAAGGAGGTCCTCGTTCGCACGGTCAGAAACACTCTGAACGCGCACCGGGATCTATCGGTGGAGGTCTTCGAAATCGTGTTCCAAAAGGAATGCGCATGGGAGGACGCACAGGTTCTGACCGCATCACTGTCCGCAATTTGAAAGTTCTCGCCGTAGATATGGAGACAAATTCTCTCCTCATCTCTGGGGCAGTTCCAGGTCGTCGCGGTACTATGCTCGAAATTATTGCAAAGTAATTGTATGAAAACACCAACATATAACTCAAAGGGTAAAAGTGCAGGTGAGGTAACTCTTCCTGAATCTGTGTTCGCACAGGTATGGAATGGCGACCTCGTGCACCAGGTGCTTCATGCAATCACTGCGAATACTCGCGCAGGAACTGCAGACACCAAAGGCCGCGCAGAAGTGCGTGGTGGAGGTAAGAAGCCTTGGAAACAGAAAGGAACAGGACGTGCTCGTCACGGGTCATCTCGCTCTCCAATCTGGAAGGGTGGAGGAGTCACACACGGTCCTCTTGCTGAAAAGAACTACAAACAGAAAATCAACAAAAAGATGAGTGCAAAGGCGCTTGCAACTGTTCTCTCTGCAAAACTTAAGGATGGACAGATTCTCTTCGTCGATTCTCTCGACATCGAGAAGACACCAAAGACAAGTCTTGCAGCAGAAATGGTACAGGCATTTGCTGGAGTACAGGGATTTGAAAAGCTTGCAAAGGCTCGAAAGCCAAAAGCAATGATGATCATTCCATCTGCCGACAAAGTTGTTTCAAAGAGCTTCCGTAACGTTCCGCAGATCACTCTCGGACTTACGAAAGACCTCAACACTTTCGATGTTCTCAATCACCAGTATCTTATCGTGGTCGATCCTAAGGCTTCCGTTGCAGCTCTCGAAAAGCGCTGTGTCGTAAGCAAAAAGAAGTAATATATGAAACACTCAGGATCAATCATTAAGAACCCTCGCATCACTGAAAAGGCAACACTTCTCATTGAGAAGAATGCGTACACATTTGATGTGGCGATGAATGCAACAAAGAAAGAAATCATGCAGGCAGTGAAGGCGCTCTACAAGGTAACTCCAGTAGAGGTACGCACACTCAAAGTTCAGGCTCGTCCAGTAAATCCTCGCGGTCGTCGCGGCAAGCCTGGTATGACTTCAGTAGGAAAGAAGGCATACGTTTATTTGAAAAAGGGCGATAAGATCGAAGTCCTGTAATCCAATTTTGAGATTACTTAAATCTTTTTAGTTATGAAAAAATACGCACCGACAACAAAATCCCGCCGACACATGACAACCGTCACGTACCGCGGCGTCATCACACACACAGAGCCGCATAAGCCGCTCACTTCTGGTGGAAAGCGCGACGTAGGCCGCAACAATTTGGGCCGCGTTACTGTTCGCCACAAAGGAGGAGGTAATAAACGTCTCTACCGTCATGTCGACTTTATGTACGACAAGGCAAACATTCCGGCAAAAATCGTCTCTGTTGAGTATGATCCAAACCGCACGTCATTCATCTCTCTTGTTGTATACAAGGATGGTGAAAAGCGCTACATCCTCACACCGAAGTCAGTTCGCCCAGGCGCAACTTTCATCATTTCTGCTGATGCTCCGCTTACTGCTCCAAACCGTCTCCCGCTCTCAAAGATTCCAGTTGGTACATTTGTGTACAACGTTGAAATCAAGCCTGCTGGCGGTGCAAAGCTTGTCCGCTCTGCGGGTAACTTTGCGCAGGTAGTTGCGAACGATGCTGGCTATACGCTTATCAAACTTCCATCTTCAGAAGTCCGCAAGGTTTCTGAAAACTGCTGGGCTACGATCGGTGAAGTCTCAAAAGACGAACACCATCTCGTAAACTACGGTAAGGCTGGAAAGAGCCGCTGGATGGGTATTCGCCCGACAGTTCGTGGTACTGCCATGAACCCAGTTGACCACCCATACGGTGGAGGTGAAGGACGCCAGGGCCGTGGAACACGCCGACCAAAGACAATGTGGGGTAAAGTTACTGGTGGCCGCAAGACTCGCGGACCAAAGAAGTACTCAAACCACCTTATTGTTTCTCGCCGAGTTGTTGGAAAGAAAAAGAAGGGCTAAAACAAAAGATCACTTACAAAACTCAAAAAACGCAGCCGTATGGCTGCGTTTTTTGTTGCTTGACAGCATTTTCTCATCCTGTATTCTTAAAGTGTGATCGCAACAAGCAACAAAATGTTCGTCCTCGTGCTTATTACCCGCTACTCCGGAGGGACTAATTTTGTTGTATAAATAAGAAAGAAATAAGATAAACAACAAAAAGAGGACCCTCCGAAAGGAGGGTCCTCTTTTTCATAAAAATCGTTTTCGTACCAGTGCGTTCGGGGAGTCTAGAACCCCCGAACGCGGTGGTACGAAAAAGAATTCGGCCCACCAGCCGGTAAAAACATTTTTTAACTCATTAACAAAAGAATATGGCCAACAAATCAAGTGTCATCAAAAAGATTGCTATTAATGACGTGCCCGAAGGTTGCGGTATGCACAACGTTAATGTATTTGAATTTCCAGATCATTTTCAGGTTTATGGTGAGGCACCATGTGATTGTGGGAATGGAACGCATGAGATCTTGTATATAAAAGATCTGACTATGGACCCAAACCATGCGCTCTATCCTGTAGTTTTTCACGGTGTGCGCCTCAAAGCATACAAAGATGAGAGTGGAAGAGAAAAGCATTACTATTACGATTTTCGCCACAAGGCGATCTTCACCGACCTTCCGCGGGTTATTGATGGATCTGTAACTTTTGAATGGTAGAAAGTAGTAATTCTAATCGTACCCAAAGCAATTTCCATAAGACAGTGTATACAAATACACTGTTCTTATTTTTTATGACAGGTACAATATGTATATGGAATCAGTTGAGAGGAAAGAATCGTATATCGTAAAACGTGCAACAAGTTTGGGTCACGCAATCCGCGGCATACGGGTTTTTATCCGGATCACGCCAAATTGTTGGGTGCACTTTTTTACATTTCTTTTTCTTGTCTGCCTAGGCTTATTCTTTAAGCTCTCACTCAACGAATGGCTGATCCTTATTTTGGCAAACGGACTGGTTATTGCTGCTGAAGCGGTAAACACTGCCATCGAGATTGATATGAATCTTACCCACCCTGGGCACCATAAGATGGTTCGGGACACCAAGGATATCGCCGCAGCCGCTGTTCTTATCGCTGGCGTAACGGCTTGGGTTATTGATCTTTTAGTCTTTATTCACCATATTTAAATACAAAAGGAAAACGGCTCATTTCCGCCCATTTGAGCCGTTTGGAAGGCTAAAATCGACGCCCACTCGGCGTCGATTTGACATTAGTCAGGTTTCTGATAGTATGGCACTTACATGGCTCGTCGAGAGCTATTTTTATTCACCTAAACGTAACAGTGGTTGCCTAGTCAAATGGCTTGGCAGGTCCACCTCTAACGGCAAAAAATGACTCGATCACTCAAAAAAGGCCCATACGTAGACGAACGCGTAATGAAAAAAATCGTCGGCAAGAACCCCCAGACAACCGGGGTTATTAAGACTTGGGCTCGTGCATCTCAAATCGCCCCAGAAATGGTTGGTTTTACTTTTGGCGTTCACAACGGCAAGACACACATCGAAGTTATCGTCTCTGAAGACATGGTTGGTCACCGTCTCGGCGAATTTTCTCCAACTCGTAAATTCCGCAAACACGGAGGTAAGATGCAGAAGGAACTTGAACAGAAACAGAAAGAGTCTGATATCGCAGCTGCACAGGCTGCTAAGGCTTCGACTGATGCTAAGAAATAATATATACCTATATGAAAGCATCACTCAAAAACTATCGCCAGTCTCCTCGTAAAGTCCGCCTCGTCGCTGACCTTATCAAGGGGAAATCAATCGCTCTTGCAACTCTCGAACTCAAAAATCTCCCAAAGCGCGCAGCGCTTCCTATTGAAAAACTTCTCGCTTCTGCAGTTGCAAACGCAAAGGCTCAAGGAGCAGAAGCTGACTACCTTTTTGTTAAGGAAGTCCGCGTTGATAAAGGAATCGTTCTTAAGCGCCACATGCCACGAGCATTTGGCCGCGCTTCTGCTATCAACAAGCGTTCAAGCCACGTTCACCTTACACTCACTGAAAAGAACGCACCGGTAAAGGAATCAGCAAAAAAAGAAGAAGTAAAAAAGGAAAAGAAAGAAAAGGTCGCTACAGTTAAAAAACCGGCTGCAAAAAAGGCTAAGGTTGCAAAGAAGTAATATATGTCAAAAGTAGTACACCCATACGCACACCGCCTTGTTATCCTCCGAGACTGGAAGTCTCGCTGGTTTGCAGCAGGCCCAAAGAAATTTAAGGAATACCTCCGTGGAGACGTTCTTGTTCGCGATTATCTCGAAAAGAAAATGCGCGGAATGTACGTTTCATCTATTGAAATGGAGCGCTCTCCAAAATCTACTCGCTTCATCATCCGCACATCACGCCCTGGTATGGTTATCGGACGCTCTGGAGAAGGTTCTACAAAACTCAAACAGGAAATTGTTACATTCATGAAGAAGAAGGGCATTACTGTTCCAGAAGAACTCAAGCTCGACATCATCGAAGTTGCAAACCCAGATGCTGACGCCCACATTGTTGGATACTCTGTTGCTGAAGCCCTCGAAAAGCGTCTCCCATTCCGCCGTGTTATGAAGCAGGCAGTTGAGCGTGTTATCGCAACTCGCGGAGTAGAAGGAATTCGTATCGTACTTTCAGGACGCCTCGGTGGTGCTGAAATCGCACGTATCGAAGAACAGAAGCGTGGTTCAATTCCGCTTCAGACATTCCGCGCTGACGTTGATTACGCTCGCGAAAAGGCTCACATGACATACGGCGATATCGGTATCAAGGTCTGGATTTACCGCGGAGAAGTCTTTGATGTTAAGGAGGCCCCAGCCGCTAAAAAATAAGAAGTACTATTATGTTATTCCCAAAGAAAATCAAATACCGAAAGTGGCAGACATCCCGCAGTGATATGGCAAGTGCTAAGCCAGACACTCGCGGAACTACGCTCGCTTACGGTTCATATGGAATTAAAGTCACTGCTGCAGGCCGCATTCGCTCTAACCAGCTCGAAGCAGCCCGCAAGGCAATGGCTCGCCAGCTTACAAAAACAGGAAAGGCGTGGACACGTATTTTCCCAGATCGACCATACACTGCTAAGCCTGCTGAAGTGGGCATGGGTAAGGGTAAGGGAGATCCACAGGGATTCTGTATGGAAGTCCGCCCAGGTCGCGTAATCTTCGAAGTTGATGGCATGGATGAGGCAACAGCAAAGGAGGCTCTCCGCAAGGCGGGCACCAAGCTTCCCCTCAAGACTCGCATCATCTCTCGCGCTTAATATATGAAAAAGACCAAGACAGAACAAATGAGCGCAGGTGAAGCAACAAAGAAAATCGCAGAGCTTCACGAAAAACTTCGCAAGATCGCATTCGGAATGGCAGGCAGCCGAACAAAGAATGTAAAAGAAGTCGGCAATATGAAAAAAGAGATTGCACGTCTCGAAACAATGAAAAGTGCACAGAAATAATTATGGCAACAAAAAAGACTACAACTAAAAAGGAAGAGCCAAAGAAAATCGGACTTCATACCGTGTTAGATGGTGTTGTTGTGAAAGCAGCAATGCAGAAGACGGTTGTTGTTAAAGTCACTCGTTTCGTAAAGCACCCAAAGTACCAGAAATACCAGACACTCACAAAAAAGTACAAGGTGCATGATGAAGCTGGTGCTGCCAAGGTCGGAGACAAAGTTAAAATCATCGAGACGAAGCCTATCTCAAAGGATAAGCGCTTCACTCTTCTCGCTGACTAAAAGTATATGATTCAGCCACAATCAATCGTTAAGATCGCAGACAACGCCGGAGGTAAGGTGGGACGCGTATTTAAAGTACTCGGTTCATCAAAGCGTCGTTATGCAGAAATCGGCGACCTCGTCGTGATTTCAATTCAGACAGCAGAACCTCGTAAGGGTGTTAAGAAGAAGGGTGTGCACCGCGCAGTTGTTGTTCGCCAGCGCGAAGCACTTCGCCGCCGCGATGGTTCATACATCTCATTCGACGACAATGCAGTAGTTCTTGTTGGTACTGGAAAACAGAAGTTCGAGCCAATCGCTGGACGTATCTTCGGACCAATCCCACGTGAACTTGGTGAGCGCGGTTACCAGAAAATCATCTCGCTCGCGCCAGAGGTAATTTAATTTTCAAATCTATGAACATCAAGAAAGGAGACAACGTAATAGTTTTGAAAGGAAAGGATTCTGGAAAGAAAGGCAAAGTTCTTCGTGTATTCCCAAAGCTCGACACTGTGCTTGTTGATGGCCTTAACATGAAGAAGCGTCACAAGAAGAAGACACAGTCTGGTGGAAAAGGCCAGATGGTAGATATGAGTCACCCAATCCGCCGCAGCAATGTTGCTCTTGTTGACCCAAAATCAGGCAAAGCTACTCGCCTCGGTAAAAAGGAAGTGAATGGTAAGAAAGTTCGTATTGCACGAAAGAGTGGACAGGAAGTTTAAATACAATAATTAATTAGTTAATCAAGGTACCAGGTGAGCAATTGTTCGACCTGAATCCTCCAAACATATGACAGTAAAAGAAAAAGCAGCAAAATCATACGAAACACTTAAGGGTAAGTTCGGCTACAAGAATGTCATGGCCGCACCGAAGCTTCTTAAGATCACTGTCGCTTCCGGAACAGGAGGCGCGATGAAGCGCAACAAGAACCACAATGAACTCGTTGCTGATCGTCTTACAAAGATCACTGGACAGAAAACCGCTCTCAAGGGCGCAAAGCAGTCTATCGCGACTTTCAAGATTCGTCAGGGCGACCCAGTTGGTGTTTCAGTTACTCTTCGCGGGCCACGCATGTTCGGGTTTGCAGAAAAGTTTCTTAATATTGCACTTCCTCGAACAAAGGACTTCCGTGGATTCAATAAGAGCTCTGTAGACAGTATCGGAAACCTCACGCTCGGTATCAAGGAGCACACCATTTTCCCAGAAACTGCTGACGAAGATATCAAAGATGTGTTCGGTCTCTCAGTAACGTTAGTTTCATCAGCTAAAACAAAAGAAGAAGGTATTGCTTTCTTCGAACTCCTCGGGGTTCCATTCAAGTCTGACGACGCTAAGAAATAAAATCAAAAGCCACCCGCGAGGGTGGCTTTTGCTATAATAAAGACACATGCAAAAACGAAACATCATAACCATCTGCGGAGCACTTGGCTCGGGCAAATCTACTTCAGCTAAAGGCGTAGCCAAAGAACTCGGCTACCCGCACTATTCTGCGGGAGACTTCATGCGCGCTATGGCAGCTGAACGGGGGATCACGATCGTTGAGCTCAATATTCTTGCAGAAACTGATGCTGATATTGATCAAGAAATTGATACAAAACAAAAATTATTTATGGATTCAAATGACAATTTCGTAATCGATTCTCGTATTGGTTGGTTCTTTGCTCCGGATTCATTCAAGGTGTTTCTTACTGTTGATCCGAATATTGCAGCCGAGCGGATTTTTGCCGATATTCAGGCAAAGAAAAGCGAGCGCAAAGAAGAAATGTCTGAATCGCTTGAGGCAGTGAAAGAGAGATTGGTAGAGCGTGTGGCAAGTGAAAAGGAGCGCTATAAAAAGTATTACAATATTGAAGACTACCAAGCGCCAGAACATTTCGATCTCGTGATTGATACCGGAAGTAACGACATTCAAAAAGTGATTTCAAAAATTATTGAAGGCTATGAGAAGTGGCGAGCCACTTCAGTTTAAAGTGCAAAGTCGAAAGTTTAAAGTCAGCCCTAAAATGCAAAGCGTGTACTACATTCAAAAAAAGCTCGGCGAAACTCCGCTTGAGGCTCTTACGCGTTTGCGTAAAGATGAGAATATTTCTAACTATACTCCTATGACGTATGCCGGACGCCTTGATCCTGCGGCAGAAGGACTCCTCATTATTCTCACCGGAGAGGAATGTAAAAATAAAGAAAAATATTCTGCACTCTCAAAAACGTATCAGGCAGAAATTCTTTTTGGTGTTTTAACTGACACACATGATCTCTTGGGGCTCTGTGTCTTTCCGGACTTGATCCGGAATCCAGGCTCATTGAGTTCAAATACGAACCTGGATTCCATGTCGGAGCACGGAATGACACAATACCTTGAATCCCACCTTGGAAAACAATTACAAAAATATCCTCGCTATTCATCTAAGCATTTAGATACAGGAATTCTCCCGCCTCCACACGAAGTAGAACTGATCAGCTATAAAAATATTGAAATGCGAGAACGATCACGTGAAGAAATTCTGGAGCGTGTAGAAAAAATAACTGGTTTAGCCACCGGAGGCTTCCGGCAAGAAGAAATAAAAAAATCCTGGCAGGATTTACCAGAAGGGAAGTATCAAACTGTATCTGTTGAGCTCACAGTTTCAAGCGGATTTTATATTCGTCAGTTTGCAGAAGATCTTGGTAAAGCGCTCGGCACAGGCGCATGTCTCTACTCACTAGTACGCACCAAGATTGATCCTTTGTAAGTATTTTAATTGAGGGCTTTATTTAAGATATCAATACGTTCGGTCAAATATGCTCTAAGGCTTTCCGCCTTTTCCTCGTATGAGTTACCTTTAAGGAAACCAAAATCCTCATACTCTAGGTTAAGCTTTGATTTTTTAATTATCGCATCAAAAAAATCTTTGTTACTTAGGTGTTTCTCAAATAAGACAATTTTTTCTCTAATTCGATTTTTAATTGTTTCTGCTTCCGCGGGGGGAACCTCCTTGCCAGTCATACCTTTTACTAAAAGAGGAATTTCGCTGTTCACTAATGCTATATCCATGTCTTTCAAATCTTTTCCGAATTCAAATGGCCTCTGCTCATTATGAGGCATAGCAGCATAACCATAATCGTAATGGATAAACCGCCCCTCATTGTCTTTGATGAAATTTTGATGATACTCAACCCCTTCTGGAGCATTATTTACATTGCTCCAAAATTTTTGGTCCTTCTCTGAAATAAATTCCTTGTCCCAATCACCAAAAAGATAATTTAGGAGAAATCCTTCTGCTTCGAGTTCTTTTTCTTTTCCGGGAGCTACCTCTTCGAGGTGCTCCTTTTTTGAGTAATATGTGCCATCTTTTTCTACAACATCGGAAACATGCAAAATTCCTTTCGAAAGTAGCCCAACGAAATGCTGAATATCAGGCTGGCTGGCTCGTTTAAGAGGAAAGTAAAGATCACGGTTTTCTAAGTCTACAATTGCGTCTTTATACCTTTTTGGAGGATTCTCCTCAAATTTAATAGACTCAGGTACAGGGCTTACTTTTGTGGGGTCGACAGGCTGGGAGAAATCAAAATTTTCCATATTTCCCAGTATATCATGTAAATTTGACATTCCTCCGCCTTCTGATAGTATGGTGTCCGTACTCGTTTTAGAGCTTTTTTGGGTCCGCTTTTCTCCTTTTTAGCCTTATTTTAAGGCCTTGAAGAAAAAAAGCGCGATACCCGAAGGCGCCACGAGCTACTTTATTATTATTTATTTTGTATGGCGAAAACATCAACTAAGTTTCGTGCAACGCGCGAGCCAAAGTTCAGCACACGAGCCAAGAACCGCTGTTTTAAATGCGGTCGTGGTCGTGGTTTTATGCGTGACTTCGGTCTCTGCCGTATCTGTTTCCGCGAGCTTGCAAACGAGGGTATGATCCCTGGCGTTCGCAAGTCGTCATGGTAAGCGTGCGCTAATTAATAATCACTATGGACCCAGTATCAAACATGCTAATCGGGATCAAGAACGCTAACCGTGCTCTCAAGGAAAGCGTTGTCTTCCCGCATTCAAAGTTCACGTTTGCTATCGCCCAGAAACTTTCGAAAGAAGGTTTTGTCGGTGAAGTAACAACCAAATCACGAAAGGGCCGCCCAGTTTTTGAAGTGGCGCTCCTCTCAACCGATCGTGTGCCAAAGGTTACGGAGATTAACCGTGTTTCAAAGTCATCACGCCGTATGTATACGGGTGTTGCCGATGTTAAGCCGATCAAAAACGGCCACGGTCTTCTCGTACTCTCGACACCGAAAGGCATTTTAACTGACAAAGAAGCCCGCAAAGAACACGTCGGCGGTGAAGTCTTGTTCTCTATCTGGTAAATATATGTCACGAATTGCAAAACTTCCAATTCCAATACCGTCTGGAACAACGATCACACTTGTTGACGGTACATTTACAGTAAAGGGCCCGAAGGGCACTATCACGAAAGCGTTTAAAAACGATGTTGTCGTTCTTCTTGACGCAACTTCAGTTACGCTCAAGCCAAAGAACGACAAAGATATTTTCTCCCGTGCTCTTTGGGGAACATATGCTTCACACGTAAAGAATATGATTGCCGGTGTAAACACAGGCTATGTAAAGAAGCTTATCCTCGAAGGAGTTGGCTTCAAGAGCGAAGTTAAAGGCAAAAACCTTGAACTTGCACTCGGTTTCTCACATGGAGTTACTGTTCCAATCCCAGAAGGACTCACTGTTACTGCAGAAAAAAATATTATTACTGTCAGCGGTATCGACAAAGAAATGGTCGGCGAGTACGCTGCAAAAATTCGCGCAATGAAAAAGCCAGAACCATACAAAGGTAAAGGATTTCGTTACGAGGGTGAGGTCATCCGCCGCAAGCAGGGTAAGAAGGCCGCATAGTAGCTTTTAAGTAAAACAGATTTATGAAAACAAAGAATCAAAAAACAGAAAAGCGAATGCGCCTTAAGAAAAAGATCCGCATGCGCATTACCGGAGACGCACAGCGTCCACGTCTTGCTGTATTCCGTTCAAACAAATTCATCTATGCTCAGGCTATTGATGATGGTAAGCAGGTAACTATCGTTTCTGCTTCTGATATGAACGAAAAAGGCACGAAAGTGGCTGGTGCAGAACTCGTCGGGAAAAACATTGCTAAGGCACTCAAAGATAAAGGAATTTCTACGGTCGTGTTTGATCGCGGAGGTTTCCGTTATGCTGGTCGCGTTAAAATTCTTGCAGACGCTGCACGCGCCGCAGGCCTTAACTTCTAATATTTATGTCAGAACAAACAACAACTAAACCAGCAGGTGCTCCGCGAGGGGCAGGTTCACGTGGACCATCAACTGGTGGATTCCGCGGAGCTCCACGAGGTGGGGCAGGTTCTCGAGGTCCAGGAGGACCAGGGGGATCACGTCCAGGCGGACGCCGTCCGACATTCGAACGTGCAAAGCCTGAATACGATCAGAAAATTCTTAACATTCGTCGCGTGACTCGTGTGGTTTCCGGTGGACGCCGTATGTCATTCTCTGTTTCACTCGCTATTGGCGATCGAAAGGGAATGGTAGGTCTCGGTACAGGAAAGGCTATTGATACATCTCTTGCAATCCAGAAGGCGCAGAAAGACGCAAAGAAAAACATGATCAAACTCCGTCTTACAAAGACGAACTCTCTTCCGCATGATGTTTCTGCAAAGTTCTCTTCAGCACAGCTTATGCTTATGCCAAACCGCGGTCGCGGACTCATCTCGGGTTCCGCAACGCGTGACATGCTTCTTCTCGCAGGCGTAAAAGATGTTACCTCTAAAATCAGTACAGGCTCAAAAAACAAACTCAACATCGCTCGCGCAACCATGAAGGCGCTTTCACAGATTGGTAAAAAAGTTATTCACAACAAGATCGCAGCTGAAAAGGCTGACGCAGCAGCAGATGCAGCAGCAGCGAAAACGCTCGCTGATGCACCGGCAGCATAATGGTCGAACTAATTCACCAAAATCTATATGCAAATCCATAACGTAAAACGAAATACCAAACAGAAAAAGCACACACAGCTTGGTCGTGGAGGACGTCACGGTAAGACATCCGGACGTGGAGGTAAGGGTCAGACGGCTCGTGCTGGTAACAAGCGCCGCCCACAGCTTCGCGATGTGATCAAGAAGATTCCAAAACTTCGCGGATACAAGTTCGCTTCTATTCAGAAGGCGTTCTACCCAGTAAATCTTGAAGCTCTTGAGTCTTCATTCAACGCTGGCGAAACAGTTACAGTTGAAACACTTGTAGCAAAAGGCGTTGTTCGCTTTAAGAGCGAAAAGAATCCTCGTGTAAAAATCCTTGGCCGTGGAACACTCACAAAGAAACTCATGGTCAAAGGGTGTACAATGTCAGAGACCGCAAAGGCTGCTATTGAAAAAGCTGGCGGTTCTGTCGAAGCTTAGTTTCTAACTAGACATTTATTATGAATACTTTCTTCCGCAAGCTTAAGATCATTTGGAAGGACAAGTCACTTCGCTCAAGAATTCTGATTATGATTGGACTCTTGGTTGCGTTCCGACTCCTTGCGACAATTCCACTTCCTGGAGTTGATCCAATGCGACTTCAGTCGTTCCTCGCCAACAACCAGTTCTTCGGCGTGCTTAATATCTTCTCAGGTGGCGGGCTTTCAACGCTCTCCATCATCATGCTCGGTGTTGGTCCGTACATTACGGCTTCCATCATCATGCA
>CAZRTW010000018.1:0-13309 GCA_964603145.1 uncultured Candidatus Saccharibacteria bacterium
TCGGTGTAAGGAATGTAATAGTTACACGGCCACCAACAACATCTTGCTCAACGCGTACACGTTCACCAAGGAGTTCCTGGAGTCGCGCTTCAAAGATAGCAATTTCTGGGTCAGAAGGCCGTGGGCTCTTGCGCGCTCGGTCAACTGCAATGTTACGGGCTGCACGTTCTGCCTCGCGCACGGTGACCTTCTTGGTCATAATCTCCTTAAAGAGCACCATTTGCTCCTGTGGACGATCTACAAGCATAAGAAGTGGACGTGTATGTCCTTCAGTAATCTTCCCTTCCCCAAGTGCAATCAAAACTTCTTCTGGAAGCATGAGAATACGCATTGTGTTAGAAACATATTCACGTGAGCGTCCGATTTTCTTTCCAATATCTCCGTGCTGAAGTTTAAATTCAGAAGCGAGTCTTGAAAAAGCGTGTGCGCGCTCAACAGGATTGAGATCTGCACGCTGAAGGTTTTCGATGATCGCAAGTTCAAGTTTTACCTGCGGTGTGTCACCCTGACGAATGATAACTGGAACTTGAGCGAGTCCTGCGAGTTTTGATGCGCGTAAGCGACGCTCTCCGGCAATAAGTTCGTACTCAACGCCAATACCTCCGTCATCCTTTTCAAACTCGACACGAGAAACTGTGAGCGGCTGCATGATGCCATACTGACGAATTGATTCTGAAAGATCACGAAGTGGACCCTCTTCGAATTCTCGACGCGGTTGGTACGGGTTTGGTCGAACTTTCTCGATCTCGACCCAGAAAATTGAGTTGGAATAAAAATCTGCCATGTGAATTAGTATACAGTATTTTGTATACGGTATACAGTATGAAAAATACCTCAAAAACTGGAAAAAATGTTAATTTCGAGGTATTATCCGCCTATTGCCGGAGTGGCGGAATGGTATACGCACGCGATTCAAAACCGCGCACCGAAAGGTTTAAGGGTTCAAGTCCCTTCTCCGGCACAATGTAGCGAAGCGGAATTATGCCGGAGAGGAAGCCAACTGCTTGGCTTTCGGAAGGGACTTGAAGGCCGCAGCGATGTTCCGTCAGCAGACGGAACCGCGAGGCGGGGTCGCGAAAATTCCGAGCGACGGCGAGGAATTATTTGTGACCAAGTCCCAAATTTATATATGCAAAACCAAAAACTCTTAGTAATCCTAGGCCCAACATCATCAGGTAAAACAGCGCTATCAATCTCTCTCGCAAAAAAATATAACGGTGAGATTATTTCTGCTGACTCACGCCAAGTATACAAAGGCATGAACCTAGGCACTGGGAAAGTTACAAAAAAAGAAATGGCTGGTATCCCTCACCACCTTCTTGATGTGGCAAATCCAAAGAAAATATTTACAAATTCTGATTTTTGCAAGCTTGCAGAAAAAGCAATTGATGATATTTTTTCGCGCGGCAAACTGCCGATCATTTGCGGTGGAACAGGATTTTATATTGATACACTCGTAAACGGAATGGTTTTCCCTGAGGTTCAACCAAATCCTTCATTACGAAAAAAATTATCAAACAAGTCTGCTCCAGAACTCGTAAAAATTCTTGCGAAACTTGACCCTATTCGTGTGAAAACTATTGAACAGAAAAATCCTGTACGCCTTATCCGAGCAATCGAAATCGCCACTGCCCTCGGAAAAGTGCCAAAAATTGTGAAGAAAAAAGTACCGTACACTGTACTTAAAATCGGTCTTGATATGGATGATGAAACACTCAAGAAACGCATCAATGTCCGACTAAAGGAACGCATAAAGGGAGGTATGCTCCGTGAAGCAAAGACCTTGCACACGAAAGGCATCTCTTGGAAACGCATGAAAGAATTTGGTCTTGAGTATCGAGCTATGGCAAATCTTCAGACTGGCGAAATAACAAAAGAAGAATTCGAACCTCGCCTGCAATTTGATATCTGGCACTATGCCAAGCGCCAGCGAGTTTGGTTTAAACGGGATAAAAAAATTAATTGGTTTAATCCCCTTAAAAAGGAGAACTTAAGAAAGATCAATTCGCTATTGGAAAAATTCCTAACTTAAATGGCTTTTTAAGGGTTTTTCTGCTATTCTCAGAAATGTTTGGGCCTATAGTTCAGCGGTAGAATTCTCGTCTCCAAAACGAGCGACCGAGGTTCGAATCCTCGTGGGCCCGCAAAAGAAAAATCGCCAACTGGCGGTTTTTTTTGCGAGCACAAGGAAGCCAACTGCTTGGCTTCCGTCGAGGATTTGAAAGACTTTTCATTATGCGCGCTCTGGCGCATCGAAAAGTACCCGCGCCGGTTGGGCGAGAATCCTCGTGGGCCCGCCACAATAATAAAATCCCGCCGGAGCGGGATTTTATTATTTCTTAACCTCTTTATGTTTTTTCTGCGCCTTGCACCATTTGCAATACTTTTTGAGCTCAATCTTTCGAGTGACGAGTTTCTTGTTCTTGCGGCTCCAGTAGTTAATACGCTTACACGTACCGCAGGCGAGTTTGATCAATTTGTCTTGTGACATAACGACTACGATACTACTATATATCCTTCCAAAAGGCAAATTGAGCCTTACATAACTATGATTCTAGGCAAAATCGCGCTAATCCGAGTCGTGGCCTCGTAATTGATGGTATTAGAGCGTTCAGCAACTTCTTGAGCTGTTATATTCTTATCACCCTGTCCTCCGATAATAACCACTTCGTCCCCTTCTTTCATTTCCGGAACATTCGTAGCATCCACCACAAACATATTCATAGAAACACGCCCTATAACCGGACACCGGCGTCCGCCGATAAGTACCATGCCACAGTTGGAAAGTGAGCGCGGGAAACCATCGGCATATCCTTGTGGAATGAGTGCTGTGCGAGTTTCTCTTTGGGTTTTATAGGAAAGGCCGTAGCCAACAGTAAGACCACTTTGCAATACCTTAACTTGGGCTACATGCGTTTTCCATGAGAGCACAGGGAGGAGTTCAAATCCCTTCTTTCCATACTGACGCTGCAATGTTTCGCTCGGCCACATACCGTAGGCTCCGACGCCAAGACGAATGATCGGGTTCTTGCCAGTATCTTTCTCATATGACAGCAGACCGGAAGTTGCGGATATGTGAGTTTTTAAGTCAGAATATCCAGCTACCGCTGCAATCTTTTGCATTCGCTCGTATGCATCAATTTGCTTTTGTGCATGAGAAAAATCTGTCGTGTCTTCTATGTTGGCAAAGTGTCCGTACATTCCGGTAATTTTTATGTGCGGACACTCTTTCGCAATGGTAAACACCGAAGACAGTTCTCCCTCTTGGAATCCTTCCCGACCGAGAAGAGCATCACAGGCAATGTGTACTTCCTGCATCTTGCCTGCTGAACTTGCAACTTTCTCAAGTTCAGAAAATTGAGTTACAGAAAAAATACCAAGAATACATCCGAGCTGTATTGCCTCAGAAAGTAATTCAGGCAAAATATATCCGAGTACAAATGTTGGTTTTTTTGAAACCTTTCGGAGAAGGCGAAGCTCTTCAATACTATTCACTAAAAAATAATCTACATGCTTTTCCGCCATTTGCGCAATCTCATTTTGACCATGGCCATACGCATTACCCTTTATCGCAAATGCAAAAGATGTTCCCTCTTTAGCAAGCGATCGAAATGCGAGGAGGTTGTGTTCCAAATTTTTCTGCGATAATTCGATATATGAAAGTGAACTCGCTGACATTACATTGTTGTCTGCAGTGCTGATTCGTTTTCAAAACGCATGAGTGCGAGCTCGATAAGACGTGAGATGAGATCAGTATATGAGATACCGGTTGCCTCCCAGAGTTTTGGATACATGCTGATGGAAGTGAATCCAGGAATAGTGTTTACCTCGTTAAGTACGATGCGGCCGCTATCAGTGACGAAGAAGTCGACACGTGTGAGACCTTCCAGGGAGAGCGTTTGATATACGACCAGCGCTTTTTGCTGAACTTTCTTAAGAAGTGCTTTAGGAAGTGGCGCAGGAATAAGTGGCAGAGCCTCACTGCTTGCGGCGTACTTTGCTTCGTATGAATAAAAGTCTGCTGCAGGAACAATTTCACCTGGGATAGAAGCCATTGGGTGCTCGTTACCAAGAACAGCAACTTCGATTTCATGGCCTTTGACTTCCTCTTCGATCAGAATTTTTGTATCAAACTTAAACGCATTTTTAATAGCGGCATAAAATTCCTTTTCATTGCGGACTTTTGAAACACCAACAGATGAGCCGGCATTCGCTGGCTTTACAAAAAGCGGAAGACCGAGTTTCTTTTTTATCGGGGCAAATTTGATCTCTGCCATTTCGTGTTTTTTGAAACAAAAGAAAGCAGCAATATCAACGCCAGCATCTCGGAGAAGTCGTTTTGTAACATCCTTGTCCATACCAACAGACGACCCAAGTACGGAGGGGCCCACAAACGGAATATTCACAAGTTTCAAAAAGCCCTGCATTGTTCCATCCTCACTGAAAGAGCCATGCATTACAGGAAAAATTGCATCAACTGACTTCGGATCAAATGCCGGGAGTAAATTAGGCTTTGCAACCTGTTTTACTGTTCCCTTCTCAAGAAGAGTTTTTGAATCTTTTTTGTTCAGCCAAATGCCCTGCTTGGTAATACCAATGAGGACTGGCTGATACTTTTTAGTATCAAGCGCAGAGAGAACTCCCCGAGCAGAACGGAGAGAAATTTCATGTTCAGGAGAACGGCCACCAAAGAGGAGGCCCACGCGGATTTTCTTAGACATAGGCGAATTCTAACACTAATTCAGTCCACATAAAAATACCACTTTAAGCGGTATTTTTAGCTAACATTCGCTCAAAAAAATTGTTTATGACATGGGCAACCGAACCTCCGACAACCTGATCGAATTGTCCTCGTGGAACTTGTCCTTCGAGGTATTGAAGCAGGTCCTCCTGGTGCTCAAATGTTTGCTCATTGCACTTTGCCTTCTCCTCATCGGTGAGTGTCTTCATGATTTCAGTAATAGATCGCAAAACAACGGCCTCTTCAAGCGAGGCGTTTAGTTGCTTCTTTTGTTCGTCAGTAAAATGTCCGGCAGCAAACAAACGTTCAAAAATCGCAGACACTTCATTTCCAATTTGATCTTTCGCAGTATTCATAGTTAGTAAGCAACTTCTCTTCCACTGTGAGGAGTAGGCGCACCGAGAAGTTTACGAAAAAGCACAACTTTCTCCTGAAGGCGATCATAAAGATACCCAGAAGCATCCTTCGCAGAAGGACCCGGGATATTCATAAATTGCTGAAGTAGAGCTGCCATACTCCCCTTTGCAACTGTTTCAAAATCCCCTTTAAATTTTAAATTTTTTATTTTTTCAGAAAACCCACTCACAAGATTAAATTTTTCCTTTTCTTCTTCGCAGGCCTCAAGTGCGCTTTGGAAACCGGCACCCACAAAAACCTCAGGATTAACTGGCTTCTCTTCAGGCGATTTTTGTATTGGTAAGGCCCCCATTTCCATCATATTCATAGGGGTATTCTATCTGAAATACGGCCCAATTGAAAGAAGGAAAAAAATATGTATACTGTATGGGTTCTGCGTCGATACCCAAGTGGTCAACGGGGGCACGCTGTAAACGTGCTGACTTCGGTCTTCATAGGTTCGAATCCTATTCGGCGCACAGAAAATAAAGGTCGGACGCATGTCGTCCGGCCTTTTATTTTCGCGCCGAATAGGATTCGAACGGCGCAAGCAAGTTTTGCGAGCACGCAAAACAGCGCGCCGGTGGCCAGACAAATCTGAGCGACGGCGAAGATTTAGTCGAGGCCGAAAAGCGTACTCGCGGTCCTTCCAACGCACAAGGAAAATCCCACAGGTCCGACCTGTGGGATTTTGCGTGCGCCGAAAGCAAGGCAACTTCTTGCCTTGCGGTAGGATTCGAAAGACTTTTCGTTATTGAATGAGCGTACTCGCGAAATGAAATCGAAAAGTACCCGCGCCCGTGGGGCGAGAATCCTAAGAACACTTAGTAGCTTGGACTGAATCCATTCTTACGCCACCCGTCTCTCCCGAGCAGAAGCCGTCATTGTACTCTTAACCTTCTTCTGGGCCTTTCGAGCCTCAACAGCTAAATCGCCATTTTTCATAACAACCCGAACAGTATCTCCCTTCCCAAGATTGTTTGAAATGATAAACGATGCCACAGGATTTAGAATCTTAGTTTGAATAACACGATTGAGCGGTCGCGCTCCGTAGTGTGGATCGTAACCAGCATTCGCCATAAAGTCGAGCGAGTCTTCTGTAAGTTCAAGTTTAATTCCCTTTCCGGCAAGTCGATCAACTACCACCTTTGTGCGAAGCGTAACAATTTCACGGATTGCCTCTTTGGAAAGTACATCAAAGAGTGCTATTTCATCCACACGATTGAGAAATTCCGGGCGGAATTGTTCTTTAAGCGCATCGAGTACTTTACCTTTTACATTTTCGTAATCATGACTTGCCGTGTTGTTAGTAAAGCCGATTGATTCCATCTTTTCAATGAACTGACTACCGATGTTGCTAGTCATAATGATGATCGTGTTCTTGAAGTTTACAACGCGACCCTTTGCGTCGGTCAGTCGTCCGTCGTCGAGCACTTGGAGAAGTGTATTGAATACTTCCGGATGAGCCTTTTCAATTTCGTCGAAGAGAACCACTGCGTATGGACGGTGTCGAACTGCTTCCGTAAGCTGGCCTGATTCGTCGTGACCAACATAGCCTGGCGGAGAGCCGATGAGCTTTGAAACACTGTGGCGCTCCATATACTCGGACATATCCACTCGTATAAGCGCCTTGTCGTCGTTGAACATAAATTCAGCAAGGGCCTTTGTGAGTTCTGTCTTACCGACACCAGTAGGACCGAGGAATATAAACGATCCGATCGGACGATTTGGATCTGAAATGCCAGCACGTGAACGGCGGACGACGTCTGCCACACGCTTGATCGCCTCATTCTGTCCAACCACGCGCTTATTGAGTTCTACTTCCATGCGCTCAAGTTTTGCACGCTCTTCTTCAAGCATCTTCACGAGTGGAATGCCGGTCCATCTAGCAACCACTTCGGCAATATCTTCTGAAGTAATTTCTTCTTTTAAGATACGGCGCATTTTTTGAAGTTTCTTGATACGCGTGACTTTCTGTTCAAGCTCTTTCTGAAGCGCAGGAATACGGCCATAACGGATTTCTGCCGCACGAGTGAGGTCCACGCGAAGTTCTGCGTTGTCGGCTTCAAGCTTCTGGCTTTCAAGTTCTTTCTTGATTGTACGAATTTCAGACACAAGCTGTTTTTCGTTCTGCCATTTAAGCTCAATCTCCTTTGTCTTTTCCTTGTAGTTCGCAATTTCCTTTTCAATCACTTTGATGCGAGCTTTAGTCTCCTTGGCGTCGCGAGTATCAGAACTATCAACTTCCTTTTTAAGTGCCTCACGTTCAACTTCAAGACGCATAACTTTTCTGTGCGCATCTTCAAGAATAGGTGGCTTGTTTTCAAGTGCGATACGGAGCGCTGACGCCGCTTCGTCGATAAGGTCGATAGCTTTATCTGGCAAAAATCGATTTGTGATGTAGCGAGTAGAGAAATTAACCGCAGAAACAATTGCATCATCAGTAATGCGCACACCGTGATATACCTCGTACTTTTCTTTGAGGCCACGGAGAATTGCGATTGCATCTTCTGGAGATGGTTCGTCGACATACACAGGCTGAAAACGTCGTGCGAGTGCTGGGTCTTTTTCAATATGCTTCTGGTATTCCTTGAGTGTTGTAGCACCGATTGCACGGAGCTCCCCGCGCGCAAGCGCAGGCTTTAGCATATTAGAGGCATCAAGTGATCCTTCTGAAGCGCCGGCACCAACGAGTGTATGAATTTCATCAACGAAGAGAATAATCTTCCCTTCTGCCTTTTCAATTTCCTTCATGATTGCCTTGAGGCGTTCTTCAAATTCACCGCGGTATTTTGTTCCCGCAAGAAGCGAGCCCAAATCAAGCGACACAATCTCTTTGTCCTTCAGCGATTCAGAAATGTCGCCACGCGCGATGCGATTTGCAAGACCTTCCACAACAGCAGTCTTTCCTGTTCCCGCCTCACCGATCAAGATCGGATTATTTTTTGTACGACGAGAGAGAATTTGCATAATGCGCATGATTTCCATGTCACGACCAATAACCGGATCAAGCTTGTCTTCACGGGCGAGCTTTGTGAGGTTGCGCGTGTACTTTGTGAGCATTCGCATCTTTTTCGGAGACTCAACATCAGAGACATTATTATTTTTGAGTTCTTCGAGTACTTTTGCAACTAAATCTTTATTCAGTCGGAAACGAGCAAGCACTTCTTTTGCCTCGCCAGTCACTTCAAGAAGCGCGAGGAAAAGATGCTCGGTAGAAACAAATTCATCTTTGAGTCCCGCAGCAACTTTTGACGACTGCTCGATAGCAGAAGCAAGGTCCGGTGTGAGATAAATCTGGTATGAAGGAGAAATCGTGTGAGCCTGTTCTGGCGCTTCGATTGATTCCAAAAGATTGTCAGTGAGAAGCACAGTGTCTACATCAAGTCGGTCGAGTATTGAAATAACCATGGACTCTTCTTGCGTAAGAAGCGCGGCAAGGAGGTGTAGTGAAGAAACATGGTTCTGCCCACGCTCAATAGCGAGCTCGTGAGCTCGTCGGATTGCTTCTTTGGCTTTGGTTGTGAAGTGGTTAAATGGAGGCATATGAGTAAATGTAAAGGTTAAAATGAAAAGTGTAAAGGTTATGGTGTGACGGGTTTTAGATCAGTTTTTTCGGTTTCCGCACCCTCTTTAGGTGTTACGGGGTTTGCTATGAATTTTGTGACAGCATCTACACCGATGATAACTGCCCCACCGTCAATCTTTGGAACAACAAGACCAATGATATTCCCATCAAGATCCACAACCATCCCTCCAATCATATCCGCGCTCGGCATCGTACTAAGCTTTAGCATGTCGTACAAGACTGTTGTACTTCCTTTTTGAATCGATTGCACAAAACCCTTTTGGACTGTTTCCTTCGTAATTGTAAGCGCTGTTTCTCCAACCTTAATATCGCTGTTTCGAGCAAATAATGCTGTCGGGAGATTTTTTGTTGGCGCATCGGATGCAGTAGCTTTTAAAAGAGCAAACCCAAGCGGTGACACTCCAGAAACTTTAACATCAAGAAACAATTCTCCTTCCTTAACAATATACGTACTAGCTGGATCAAGTGGTGCGCTATCTCCGATAAACACACCTTTGCCAACAGAGAACACATATGTCGTTGGAGCTTCAGAATCTTTCTTTTGAAGAAGAGGAAGATATGCTGCCTGTGTTTTCTCAACAATAGTTACAACAATATCGTCTTCCCTCACAACGACAGTCTGGGTCTTCCCAGGAATGTAGTTAGGAACAACTTTTTCAATAGTCTGCTGAACCACGCGATTAATAGGCTGGATAATGGCCGTGGGGGCCTGCTGCATAAGCGTCACCGTTACAATACCGGTCGCAATTGAGGTAATAAACGAAAGGAGGATTGCCAAGAGAATGAGCTGGGTCTTGTTCAAATCCTTTATTTCTACAGGCCGAATTGGATCGTTCTCCATTTCCGTAGTATACCACGGCAGTCAAGACACTTATTTATAGCTGCTATATTTTTTTTGAATGTCGGAAAGCGCGGAGAGTGTTCGATTGATATGACTTTTTTTGGTTCCGCCACCAAGAGAGAACCGGACGCTTCCCCATTTTTTACCGTCTCCCTCGCCACAGAGCGCAGTCATGACATGCGAATCGCCATCTTTTGAAGCAGAGCAAGCACTCCCCGCTGAAGCACTGATTCCTCGGGCATCAAGTTCAAGCACTAAAAGTTCGCTTTGGAAATTTGGGAATGAGACATGCACATTATTCGGTAAACGGAATTCAAGGCTGCCGTTGATACGTGCGTTCGGAAATCTTTTTTTAATTTCTTCCAAAAAATAATCACGAAGTCGTCGCACGCGTGAACTTTCTCTGTCTTTAATGCGATGCACCTCGCGAAGCGCTCGCGCAAGTCCGGCAATACCTGGAACATTTTCAGTGCCAGAACGAAAACCATATTCTTGGTCTCCGCCATAGGACATATTCACTAACGGTGCCCCGCGACGGACATAGAGTACGCCGGTACCTCGAGGACCGCCAAGTTTTGTTCCATTAAATGTAAGAAAATCAACACCAAGCTGCGCAACCGTTAGATTTAAATATGGTGTCGCCTGACAAGCATCACTATGGAAGAGCGGTAATATATTTGGTCTGTCATCTGTTCCAATAATTTTTCGGTAGTGACGAATTTCCTTTGCGATTTCACGTACAGGCTGGACTGTACCAATTTCATTATTCGCGTATGCGATCGAAACTAATACTGTCTCTGGTGTAAACGCTGCGCGGAGATCTTTAAGGTTTACTAAACCGTCGTCTCCTACAGGAAGGTATGTGACCTTCGCTCCCATCGCCTCAATATGTTTATGCGCTTCGAGAACTGCGGGATGTTCGATTACCGTCGTTATGAAATGCAAATCCTTGCCAACAAATTCTTTGGAAAGTCGTAGGTGTTTGAACACGCCGAGAATAGCGAGGTTGTCGCTCTCAGTACCACTGCCACAAAAAATAATTTCTTCCGGTAGCGCACCAAGCGTGTATGCAATATCAGCCCGTGCCTCTTTAAGAATCTCTGCAGCCGCAAGTCCGTCCTTATGAATCGAACTGGGGTTGCCAAAATACCGAGACGCGCGAAGAGCCGCTTTTTTAGAAACAGTTAGTTCTGGAGCAGCCGCGGCATAATCCAAATAAATCTTATTTTTAGCTAGTTTTTTGAACATGTATTGTTGTATTTAGGGCCTTTCCCTGTTGCCTTTTTCCTGTTCCCTAATCGCCGTTTTTAGTATATACTTTGCCCCGTATGAGTACAAACACCCTCCTCTTTGGTGTCCTTTTTATTTTACTGGCTATTGCCCTTATTTTTATCGTCCGGACCGAACTTCGATTCAAGAAGCTCTTCCAAGGAAGCAAAGCTGACACCCTCGAGGGGCTAATCGGCACTCTAGTGGAAGAAGTTAAGAAACTAAACGGTACCACCACACTCCATACGAGCGACCTCAAGTCACTTGAGGAACGTCTGGTCAAACATGGTAGAGGAGTAAAACTTGTTCGATTTAACCCATTTCCTGATGCAGGGAGCAATCAAAGCTTTGCAGTAGGAGTGGTAAACGGCGAAGGCGACGGCGTTGTGTTCTCAAGCCTCTATTCCCGCGAACGCATGAGCGTATTTGCAAAACCGATCAAGGGAGGTAAATCTGATATTGAACTCACCCCCGAAGAAGCAGGCGTTGTTGCGGAAGCATTTAAGGACGCACAGCAATAAAAATTATGAAAAAAACCCAAGAACAATCATCTTCCGAAAAAACTGTACGACCTCCAGTGGTTGTTGTTATGGGTCACATTGACCACGGTAAATCTACGCTTCTCGACTACATTCGAAAGACCAGCGTCGTAGATGGCGAGGCAGGTGGCATTACACAACACCTCTCTGCCTACGAAGTACACCACAAGGACGAGGCGGGTAAAGATAGAACTATCACTTTCCTCGACACTCCAGGCCACGAGGCGTTTAAAGGAATGCGAAATCGCGGCGCACAAGCAGCTGACATTGCTATTCTTGTCGTCTCAGCAGAAGACTCAGTAAAGGCTCAGACGCTTGAGGCATTCAAAACGATACAGGAATGCAATCTCCCATTTGTTGTCGCCATCAACAAAATCGATAAACCAAACGCAAATCCAGAAAAAGTTAAAATGGATCTTGCGGAAAAAGGGATCTATGTCGAGGGCTTCGGCGGTGATGTTCCATACGCACAAATTTCTGCTAAAGCTGGCACTGGCATCGATACGCTCCTCGAAACTATTCTTCTTGTTGCAGACATGAACGAGCTCTCTGGAAATCCGGCTCTTCCGGCAGAAGGTATTGTGATCGAATCTCACAGAGATGCACGTCGCGGTATCACGGCAACACTCATTGTTCGTGATGGCACACTCAAAAAAGGTATGTTTATCGCCTGCGGTAAGGCTGTAGCAGGCACTCGTATCATGGAGGATTTCCATCTAAAGCCTATTGATAAAGCTACACTCTCACAGCCTGTCGGTATCGTCGGCTGGAGCGAAATCCCTCCTGTAGGAGAAATTTTCACTACTCACGCAACAAAAGTTGAAGCAGAAAAAGTAGCAAACGAACCAAAAGCGACAGCGAGTACAAACCGCAAGAATCTCGGAGGAAAAGAAGGCGAGCAGAAACGTATTCCAATTATTGTGCGAACTGATACGGCCGGCACTGCCGATGCTGTCGTTTCAGAAATCGAAAAACTGGCACTTCCTAGCATTGGCTGGAAAATTCTTGTGGCAGAAGTCGGAACTATTGGTGAAAACGACATCCGTATGGCGAGCGTCGATCCTGAAACAATCATTGTGGGCTTTAACGCAAAGCTCGATGCCCGTGCACGCGATCTTAACGAACAGATAGGTGTACAGGTGCAGACATTCGACATCATCTATAAACTTTCTGAATACCTTGCTGAAATTATCGAACAGCGTCGGCCTCGCGTTGAAACTCTCATTGTCTCTGGTGTCCTAAAGTGTCAAAAATTCTTTAGTAAGACAAAAGACCGCCAAGTTGTTGGTGGAACAGTCCAATCTGGAGAAATCAATGTCGGGAACGAAGTGCGCATTCTCCGTCGTGAAAACGAAATTGGCCGTGGTACTATCGTTGGTTTAGAACAAAACCGCGCAAAAACAAAAACAGTCACTGAAGGAAATGCTTGTGGCGCCCTTATTGAATGTCGCCTAGAAATCTCTGCTGGTGATATGATTGAAGCTATCAAGAAAGTCATAGAATAATATGCCAATTCGAAACCATACAGAAAAACTTGAGGAGTCTATCACCCGCGAAGCCGCGATGTTCTTTGAACGCGAAGGCAACCGTCAGGCACTCATCACGGTCACCCGCACAGTTCTCACCAAGCGTGGCAATGGTGCAACACTTTTCATATCCGTATTCCCTCCTGAAAAAGAAAAAGCGGCCATGGATTTCATTAACCGTAATCTCGGTGAACTTCGAAGCGCACTTCGGGAAAAAATTAAGTCTCGCGCAATTCCAACACTCCGCATTGTTCCTGATTATGGGGAACGGACGCGAGATGAGATTAATAAGCTTTTGAAAGAATAAGAAAAAAACCGCCTAACGGTGGTTTTTTTCTTTATCTGTGCCGGGAAGAGGACTTGAACCTCCATGGGTCACCCCGCTTGCTCCTAAGGCAAGTGCGTCTA
>CAZRTW010000019.1:0-1342 GCA_964603145.1 uncultured Candidatus Saccharibacteria bacterium
GCTCCACCACGGACATACACAAAATCACCAACACCTATCACAGGTGGAAAATTTGTCGGCAACTGTGCAATGCCCGTAACTTTTTCTGTATTAAAAATCGGTCGCTCAGCTTTTAAATCTTTTTCGACGGTTGAATATCCTTCGTACGGATACATTGTTGAATCAATCAAAAACGTTTTGTAATCCTTTGTTGCGAACGTGAATATGGACCACCCACCTGGACCTTCAGTCACGAATGCTTGCACTCGGTGATAACCGGCATACTCTCCTTCTTTCACGTCGGCAATATCTTTATATTGAACAGAGCCGGGAAATGTTATGCCTTGTATGGCGAAAAGATCGTAGTTAGTTCCTGGGTCTGGAGTTTCGGGTTGTGTGGAAGTAGTTTCAGTTGTTTGGCTCGGCTGATTTGTTTCAGTCGGGCTAAATGGTGCTTCTTTTTTCGGTATTTTAAAAAAAAGTAACCCAGTGAGAACAGCAAGAATAACAACAATTGAGAGAAGTTTTTGTTCTTTAGTCATACGATAATTATACCAGTGTCTCCCCTATTTCGTGGCAACTAGAACAAGGGTTTGACAGTCTGTTCCTTCCGCGTATTGTTGAAGACAAAGGGCGAGCCGATAGGTCCTTGGTATAACGGCAGCTTAATCTGTTAATTTTTTTAAACACATGTGCAATGAAAAAAATGTTCTTGCCGTTTTTGATTATAACGGCCATGTTTTGTTTAGGGTGTGGACACAAAGAGGTACCTGAACCTCCAGTTACAGTTACTACACCAGTTAAAAAAGACACTGTCGTTACAGTGCCAAAAGAAGTTGCTTCACCGCCTAAACCAGCCAAGAAAAAGGTGAGGAAGGATACGAGCGCAGGCGCTCTTCCCTACGAATCAAAGTTCAACCAGAACTATGGCCGAGATGGCAAGCTGCTTTACGAGTAATTCTTTTATTAAATTTTGTGAATTTGGAAAGCTACTTTATACAGTAGCTTTCATTCGTTTTGGGGGAAGATGCTGTAGGAATCTTCCATTACATGGACAGTAGACCTTTTCCATAATTTTCCATGAGTACATACAAAATTATAAGGAAAAGCTTTTCGATTCCTACCCGCGAGCCAAGCAGTTGGCTCGCTCGGGCGGACGCGTAGAAAAAAAAGCCACCCAAAAGGGTGGCTTTTTTTTCTACGCGTCCGCCCGGTAGGAATCGAACCTACGACCCTCTCCTTAAAAGGGAGCTGCTCTACCGACTGAGCTACGGGCGGATGTAATCAAATGCACTATATATAGAGCATTGACGTACGCTTGAAAATACCACAAAAATGGGGCCGAATCAAGAAAACATCTTAC
>CAZRTW010000019.1:1442-4349 GCA_964603145.1 uncultured Candidatus Saccharibacteria bacterium
TGACGTACGCTTGAAAATACCACAAAAATGGGGCCGAATCAAGAAAACATCTTACTATTTCAGGTCACAATAAATTCATTCCGTTCGTTACATTGTGGTGTATACTTACCTATATGAACCCAGATAAAAAAACACTTACTATTCGTATTGTTACGTTCCTCCTTATTGTTGTCGCAATTGTTGTGCTCATGCGTGTTGTTGTCGGCGCGAACAAGGTCACGACCGAATATGATGGCTTTGCCCAGTGTCTCGCTGATAAAGAAGTAAAATTCTACGGTGCATTCTGGTGTCCACACTGCCAAGCACAAAAGCGCGCATTCGGTGGCTCCGCAAAACTCCTCCCTTACATTGAATGTTCAACACCGGATGGGAAAGAGATGACACAGATTTGTAAGGACGCGGGAATTACTGGTTACCCTACGTGGGTCTTTCCTGATGGATCTCGAGAATCCGGTGAAGTAGAACTTCCAACACTCGCAGAAAAATCTGGGTGTGCACTTCCTGCTTCGGGAGAGGATCGCAACAGTAAAATTTCAATCGGCGAAGAAAGCACAGTAGCACAATAGTATTGTATGGAATCGTTCATTTCAGTTTGGAATCAGTTAATGGTCGTCGGCACATTTGCGCTTATGCTCGCAAGTGTTATCTTCATCTTCGCCCTTCTCTTTCCGGAAACAGGACTTGGGAAAATACTGCGTTCGTTTTTCGGAAAAAACATTTTGTGGGTTGGGTTCCTTCTTTCCTTTGGTGCAATGGTCTGTAGCCTCATCTATTCGGAATTTATCGGCTACCCACCATGCCTCTTCTGTTGGTATCTTCGCATCGCTATTTATCCGCAGGTTCTTCTCTTTGCCATGGCACTCATAAAGCGCGACAAAAAGATTATCGACTACTGCCTTGGATTAACGGTGCTTGGAATCATTGTCTCTGCAACGCATGTTGTATCAGAAAATATTGGTGTCTCCCCGCTTCCTTGTGATGCCTCTGGCCCATCGTGCCTTATCCGCTATGTCTATGAATACGGCTTCATCACCATTCCAGTAATGGGTCTCGTTATTATGAGTACTATGTTCCTCGCCCTCCTTCTCGCCCAAAAAGGCTTAAAAACAAGTGTTTTGCCGACAGCTTAGGTAGTTATCCACATTTTGACTAGAGGACAGTCTCATTAAAAGTCAAAAGAGGAGTATACTAATAATCAAAGAAGTTTGAGATGGCACCGTGTTCGTGAACTTGTTTCAATCCGCTCGGAAAGATTCAACTTCAGGAGCCTCCTGTCTCAGAAAAGAATGCAAATGTTTTGTACAGGCTATTTTGAGATATAGTAATAAGTATCTGATTGAGGTGTAGTAATAATCAGCTCAAAAAATACCTATCAAAACAAAAGCAAAAAATATCATTAATTTTTCTTTTCTTGTTCATTCTAAATACATTCGGGGTTTAGCCCCGGCTAAAGGCTTAATAGGCCGGAACGTGTTCCCAAGCGAAAGTTTGGAATCACATTCCGGCCTATTTTTTTTGTATTTGTTCCCCTCCTTTACTAAGGAGGGGCGAGGGGTGGTTCTTTGTTTACTATACTCGTGCGAACTGAACAAGTGTTTTCTTTTCAAGTGCGCGCAAAATAAACGCTTCAAGCGCCGGTTCAAGATCTATCCCAGAGAGGAGTGCTTCGTGAAAAATTTCGGTGAGGTCAACCAACATTTTTTTTAATTCATATTCCGTATAGTTCTCACTTCCCTTTTTTGCTTTTTGATACACAAACGGATTGAGCCCCGACTCTCCGGCGGTTTTAGATCTATGAGCGATGAACATAGTTTTCACTGCCCAGAAAATTTTTGAATGAAGTTCGCGCGATTCAAGTCCGAGTGAAATCGCTTCACGGTAGAGCGGCCAGGCGAGAGATCGTTTTCGGTCGTACATTGCATCAGAGAGGAGAAAGGTATTAAATACTTCTTCTTTTTTTGCTTTAAATTTTGGTTCGAATTCTTCAGCAGTAATTTTGAGAGCAGCCACCTTTTTCATAAACGGCGCTGGCAATGCATTTTCAGAAACAATAAAACGGTGTACTGATTCAGAAAGAACTGGGAGAAGTTCAAGAAGTCCTTCGCGACGATCTGCGTTATCTGCAATGGAATTTAAAATTATCCCGAATGTCCCTCCAAAAAGCGAGGTACTGCCAGCGAGTGACCGCAACTCATCAGGATTAAAATCTACATCAGTTATTGTGCGCACATCACTGCATTCTTTTTGCAGAGTAGTTTGTAAAATAGCGAGTCGCTTTTTGCGAGCCGCTACATCTGAACCAACGAGGACAGTAATCATACCGGAGGAAAATTAATAAATTAAAATTTAACGTGATTCTTATACTCTGCGTACGCCTCCCCATAACGCGCTTCGAGGTGTCGCTCTTCACGCGGAATAATAACCAATTTACCAATAAGAAAGGCAAGCACGGTGAGTACCGCCATATAAAATGATCCGTACACAAGTGCGAGGCCAAAGGCCATAACAAAAAGCCCGTATTGCGTTGGTGAGCGAGTATACACATATGGCCCTACACAGAAATGATCACGGCAGATTTTTTCTGCTTCTACATTTCGATGATGAGAGGTGCTATTTGATGCATGCTGGGCCCAAAAAACAATACCGGTGCCAAGAATAATGAGAAGAAGCCCTATTGCTGATTCAAGAGGAAAGGAAATGGTCTCTGGCCAAACATAACTAGCAACAAAACCAAGGACAATAGCTGCGAAATACAAAATGTATCCCTGGGCAAGTATCACATGGACAGAAAGGCCATGGTTAAGCTCCTTTTTCTCCTCTGGTTTCTGGTTCGGCTCCATATATGCGGATTATACTCTCCCTATGATTTTATACAAGAAATTTTTAGGAGACCTCGGCTTGGTAGCA
>CAZRTW010000019.1:4449-13204 GCA_964603145.1 uncultured Candidatus Saccharibacteria bacterium
GTAGAATATTTACTGCGATTTGATTGCAAAAAACCCATGCCGTTATAACAAAGCTCCGGTTTGTAGTACGTATTATTGCAATCCATACAATCAATAGCCTCCGTCGCATCTGCCATGTATGAAGCATTTTTTGTGTCAGAGGCGTCAAAGAGTCGAATGCCGTCGTAACAGTTATACATATAGTCCCCTGTCGCATTGTGACATTTTGTCTGGACCGCGTTTTTTACTAGCAGACCTTTTTTAAGTTCTTCAAAATGCTTTTTTGCCGCCTCGAGCGACTCGTGCGAAGCGAAAATTTCTGCTTTCTTTGCTTCGAATTCTTCTTTGGTGCACGGATGGTTTTCTATCTGATACGAAACATGTCGGCCGTTCGTACAAAAAATGGCGTTCGTAGAATCTCGGCAGTTATATGAAAAATAAAGGTCCGTCGAACTCTGACACTGTTCGGTGAACATACAGTTATAGAGTTTGCGTCCATCAATGCACTCGTAGCATTTCTCGGAATCGTACACGAACGCACAATCATATGCTGCTTTGCATTTCATGATAAGGCGAGAATAGGCAGAGTCTTCATTTTCTTCAGCAGCAAAAATAAGATAGCAATCTTTATTGTCCCCTGCATTGTTTGTGTAGTCGCTTCGAACACTATTGATAACCAAGAGTTGGATGCGTGGAACTTGAAGCCGCATTTCTTGAAATTGTTCAAGAAACGAGCGTGTTGGATCATAGTCCCTTGCAAACGACTTCGGGTCCCATTCATCGCTCCACCAACAGGTATGACAGTACGTAATATATGGCGAGCTTGGAGGGTAGAGGGATATTCCCTCTTTCTTGCAAAGATCACAGGCTCGTTTATATAGAGTGCGCTCATTTCGAAAACAAAGCCGGCGCTGCATTCGACAATCTGGACAATAGCTAGGAGCTGGAGCCTCCACCTGCGCGTAAAAAATCTGATCCTCCTTTCGGATCACGAACTCCTTTTGGCATTGTTTGCAGGTCTTGTTCATCTCTACCCATTATCTAATATTTGCTAACTTTATGAAACAGAGGAGCCAGGATAGTCCGCTCCTCTGTTTTTAAAATCAGCCGTTTAACTTGCTATCCGACGAAGAACATTTCTATAAAAATCCTTCGGGATAGTTATGCCGTCCTTTACACATCTGTTATTGAATTTACTGATACGATAATTGATACTATTTTGCCAAATATCAAGTAATTTCGTTACTCTTACGTTAGGCGCAACAACAAATTCCTGCATATCGTTTCCAGGACATCGCCACACTTCACCGTCATAGTGAATATAGAGGCCATGGGTTAATTGATTGCATGGAGTAATCCCTACATACGAAGAAATCCCTTCATGGCGCAGTCTTCCTATTGTGGTAATCCCCTGCTCAATTAAATAGGAATAAATTTTTACTGCGACATCTTCATATTGCTTAATGAACTCTGTATTCTGCTGACGTTTCACCATGCCATGCCCCTTGCCGCTGATCATGCTTACTGTAATAAATGGAACAATATTTCTTTCAATACACCAGGTAAACATCTCAAAAATTTCTCCGATTGTTTCTGGGCCGACAGGACTTGCTATTACTGCAAGACGTAATTTATCCGGATCGTTATTCATTCCTGCCGAGCAAAGCCTCTCGATAGCTAAATTTCGTGAAGCATGATAATCAAACTGGTTTCTCAAAGAAGAACTTTTAGTGGGGACATATTTGTTTTCAATCTCCGGCACAAATGAGCGTCCGCCAATTAAAAAAGTTATATTATCGTATGCAGTCAACCGATTAACTAACTCCTGTGAATCCATCTGCTGATATATCAGGGCAAGCGGATCAGATCCTAAAAGTGCTCCTTTGGTAAAAATCCCGACAATAATATTTCTTTCCTTAAACCCATCCAAAATTTTGAACAGATTTGGGTTCATTAAGAGTTCGCCTGGTCCAAGAAACTTTATAGATTCCAATCCGAGTGGAATAGCCTGGTCAATCACATACATTACTTCTTCGTAAGTCATAATTGGATTGCTTAATGTCGCTTCATTAAAGCAACCTGGACATTGATGAATACAGGGGTAGTTCTTGCGTAGGGCTTTTTCTGCCAATTCTCCAAGTGGAGAATTATTCACAATGCTGGCAAAACTTGCATCGGGGATATTCACATCTAAGGTAAGAAGCTTTTTTACTGAGTTGCCATTTATGGTAACGATCTCTCCGAGTCTGGATTCTGGGAATTGCCAGCCCCAAACGGTTAAACTTTTGAGTTTAGCGGAGGTAATTGGGACATTGGGGAACACGTTTATTTTCATACATTTTGTTTTTAAAGGTGAAAAATTATTGACTTTTTTCGATTATGTAGTAATTTGATTATTTTTGTCGATATCATAATAAATGATGCTAATAAATGGCTTAAAGAGCTATATAAAATATGGAAATAAGTGTCGTTGCATTTTCCACAACATAATGCTAATATAGCAAATATGATTCAAGACATCCTTGCGGAACTCAATTTTTCGGACAAAGAAGTAGCTGTATATTTAGCGATGATCCGTACAGACCAAGCAACTGCTTTTACTATTTCTAAGGAAACCGATATTAACCGTACGACAGTATATGACGTGCTCGATACACTTATCGAGAAAGGTCTTGCCTCAAAAGTCACAAAAATGACTAAAACCTACTTCTACGCACTCCCCCCGGAAAAACTGGTCAATTATCTCGACCGTGAAAAAAGACAATATGAAAATAAGATTGACTCTCAAAAGGAGAAAATAAAAAAAATAATGCCCGAACTCCTTTCAATGCAGAATATTAATTCTGTAAATAAACCAAAAATTAAATTTTTTGAGGGAGAAAAAGGTATGCGCGAAGCATACGAAGATTCTTTGAGTGCTCATGAACCAATCCGCGCATATGCCAATGTAGAGGAAATGCACAAGGGTTTACCAAATTTTTTTCCTGATTATTATAATCGGAGAGCCGCAGCAAATATTCATATTCGTGCAATCATTCCTCAAAACGAAATTTCACGAAAACGAGCGGAGAAAGATCGAGATGAGATGCGAACAACAAAGTTTTTACCAGAAAAACAAATGACCTTCAGCCCCGAGATTAATATTTATAACAATAAAATACTCATGGCTTCTTGGAAAGAAAAAATGGCTATCGTAATCGAGTCTAAAGAACTTTCAGACCTTCATAAACTTATGTTTGATCTCGTTTGGAAAAGTTTGATATAAAGAGAAAAATATAAAATTTAACTTAGATATCGAATGAAAAAGCCTAAAGCCCAATAAGAAAGAGTGCGACGAGAGCGAGAATGATGCCGAAAGCATTTATTGGTGAGAGTGGTTCTTTAAATAAAATAACTCCGACTGCTGTACATGCGGCAACCGTGAGAAGCGCATAGAAAGTGATTGCGACTGCAGATTCGATCCCCTTTTTCATACTGTATGCCCAGACAAGCGCTGCAATATTTGTAAGGATAAGTCCGGCTATCAAAAATAGATTGTTGTGGCCTTTTCCTTTTGCATAAAAGACAAAAAACGTATCGGCGATAACTGCTACAACGCACGAGGTAATCAAAATTAGTTTCTCCATAATGAATTAATATTCAAAGCCTTGGATCCCAGATCAAGTCTGGGATGACATGCCGAATGTGCATGTCACTTAAGTTCGCCCCAGTTTTTGGCTGTGTGTGCGTGCACTTCTAATGGCACAGCTTTGCGGCCTTTTAAGAATTCTTTTGGAAGGACATTTTTCATGACTTCTTCTACTACTTTGGCTACTTCAGGAACGGCGGCATCATCTACTTCGTAAACGAGTTCGTCGTGCACTTGGAGCACGAGGTGAGCTTTGTCTTTGAGATTATTTTTTTCGAGTGCCTTATCTGCTTCCTTAATTGCGATCTTGATAAGATCTGCGGCTGTTCCCTGAAGCGGTGCGTTTCCTGCTTGGCGTTCTGCTCCGGCACGCATAAATGGAAGCGGGGACTTTAGGAGCGGAAAATAGCGGCGGCGGCCAAAGAGTGTTTCGGTGTAACCATTTTTCTTTGCGAATGCGACGGTGTCGTCTGTGTACTGTCCGATTTTTGGGAAGCCAGCAAAGTAGGCGTCATGAAATTCCTGTGCTTCTTTACGGCCGGTGCCAAGATTTTGCTGGAGCGCTGTTACGCCCATGCCGTAAAGAATACCGAAGTTGATAACCTTAGCGACACGGCGCATTTCATGCGTGACTTTATCTTCTGTAACTTTAAAAACTCGGCTCGCGACTGCAGAGTGAATGTCCTTCCCCTCTTCAAACGTTTTAAGAAGAAATTCATCGCCCGACATAAGTGCCGCAACGCGAAGCTCGATCTGTGAATAGTCAAACGCAACAAATGTTTTTCCTTTTGGAGCGATAAACGCCTCGCGGATTTTTTTGCCAAGCCCGTCACCTGCCGGAATATTCTGAAGATTCGGGTTGTTAGAGTTGAAGCGACCAGTGGTTGTTCCGGCCTGATTGAATGTTGCATGAATACGACCGTCTTTCGCCACGAGTGCTGGCAATGTGTCTATATATGTCGAAAGCAGTTTTGAAAGCTCCCGGTACTTCAAGATTTCATCAATAATTGGGTGCTCACCCTGGAGCTTCATGAGTTCACTCTCGCGGGTAGAGCGTGCGCCGCCTTCCGTCTTTTTGAGCTTTTTACCAGAGCCCTCACCTACCTTGAGTTCATCAAATAAAATTTCTCCGAGCTGTTTTGGTGAGTTGATATTAAATTCCCGTCCCGCGTGCTTCCAGATAGTTTTTTCAATAGCCGAAAGATCTTTATGCCCTTCTGTTGCAAGTTTCTCCATGTATTTCACATCGAGGGTGATGCCATATTTCTCCATCTCCTCAATGATCGGCACGATCGGAAGTTCGATTTCCTCATACATGTACGAAAGCCCTTTTTCTTTTATATCGGCAAGAATTTTTTTGCGGCCCTCATCAAAACTCTTTGCCCCAGCGTAATGCGCAATATCATCCACTGTAATACCAGTGAGGTCTGAATTAAGAAGCCAGAGCCCAAGCATTGTTTCTTTGAAAATTTTTGGATCGACAGATTCCTGTGGTTCACTCGTCTCCAGTTCGTCATTTTTCTGTGAGTTCCCACCAAAAAGCGTATTCACACGCTGGGTCAATCCGCGGAATTCTAATTCGCGAAAGAGTTCTTCAATTTTTGAAACATCCACGCCCTCTTTAAATTCAGTATCTGGAAGTTTAAATTTGATCGGCGCATCCCGACGGATTGTCGCAAGTGTTTTGGAAAAGATAGCTTCCTCTTCCCCATTTTTCAAAAGTTCAACAATACGCGGCTTTACAACAGCTGCCACTTTAGCTTCGTCTTTTTTGAGTGTCTTATATAAATTTTCGATCGAACCGAATGACACAATGAGGTCGGTTGCGGTTTTCTCGCCAATTCCAGCGATACCGATAATATTGTCGGATGTGTCCCCACGAAGACCTTTGTAATCCGGCAAAAGTTTTGGACCAAATCCAAAACGAGCCTTTACTCCATCTTCGTCATAGAGAACAGTATCGTTCAATCCTTTTTTTAAAGTAAAAACACGTACACGCTTATCGTCAACGAGTTGTAGTGTATCCATATCTCCTGAGGCAATAATCGTATCGATATGTTTTTTGTCTTCAGCCGACATATGGTCAACAATCGTTCCCAAAATATCATCGGCTTCAAATCCTGGCGCGTCGTACATAGGGATATTAAAAGCTTCAAAAATTTTTCTGGAGCTTATAATCTGTGCGATAAGATTATCATCTGTTTTTTGGCGCGTTCCTTTATATGCCGCGTACGCCTCATGTCGGAAAGTTTTTTGCGGGAGGTCATAACATGCCACGATATAATCTGGTTTTAAATCAGCCACTATCTTCATGAGCATGGCACAGATGCCATAGAGAGCCCCTGTAGGCTCTCCCTTGCTGTTTGAGAACTCCGGCATGGCATGATAGGCGCGATGGATAATAGCGTGCGAATCAAGCAAAATAAGGCGTTTTTTGGAAGATTTCTCGGTCTTTTTCGGCATGAGTAGAGTATACACCAGTAGACCAAATAGGTAAGAAGATACCCTGAGTTTTTTGCTCAGGGCTATCCACTATCATTATAGGAACCCTCTAAAAAGGGAGTTCAATAAAACAAACAGGTCATATTGCAATTGGTACAACATATCTGAAATTGTTTCTTTTTCTGCGTGCTCTGCAATCCATGCCAATCGTTCAAGTTTTTGTTTTTCCATCACCGAATAGACTTCATCCATTAACTCTTCAGGGGTTTTACCTTCAGAAGAAACCGGTGGAAGAATATCGACATAGACATCTAAAAAATCAGAAAACCATTGGTAGTTTTTAAGAACATTAATAATCCACTTAAATTGCTTGGTAAAAATGACGGCGGCATTTTTAAAATGCCGTTTTGCCCTCACTTTCTTTTTTCTGAATGCTTTAGTCCCCTTGAAACTAAGACAGGTAAAACATAGCGCGCGGCGAAGACCTCGAGGAAACGGCGGAGTAACCCCTTTAAGTGCCGGACGGTACTTACCTGATTGTGTAACGTTCATCGGGACAACAAAAGTTCCTGCTTTGCATGCAATATAAAATGGGCCAATTTCCCATTTTTCTTTCGCACGAATAACTTCAGGTTCTTCTTCTCTTTTCCTGCCACCGTATGATGATAAGAGAACAACGGTGCCACTCTTAACAGCTTTGACGGCAGTGAGCATCGCTTTAACTTTTGACTTCTCATTGTTGCGATCAACAAGGATAGACTTGGCTGCGATAAACGGGCCAACAACTGGGAACTTTAAAAGATTAGTTCCTGCAACAATAAGCGATCGGATAAAGCCGAGAATAAGTGGCCAAATAAAATAGTCAAGCATACCTTCATGCCCAGCATTAATCACGTACGCTACAGCAGTATCCACTTTTTTCAGCGTGTTTTTAAATATGCCTTCCAAAAACTTCGGACGCTTCATGGTCTGAAACATATGCTTCAAAAAATTTGGGCGTTTAGGAAGTTTTCCAGTAACAAAAACACGTACACCTAAAGTAAAAACTGAAATGCGTGTGAGAAATGCATATGCAGCATCTTTGGGAAAATGGAGCCATTCCATATCAAACTTGGTTGCCGTCCATTTAAGCAGACGGACAATGTAAAGCATGGGAAGGAAAAGCACGGCCATAATCGCAAATGCTGGCCACATAAGGACAGTTAACAGAATGTTAAGAGTCCTTTTAACTTTAGGGTTTTTTGTACCGTATTCAATGCTAGCTTGGCAAAGAATAGAAACAACAATTTGGGCCCAAAACAGGATCCCTATAAGCCAATCAAGCCAATGCGCACTGACAATCCAGTGTTGAGGTTGATCGTTTTGATAGAAAACAGCTGTAATGAACCAATAGACTAAATTGACGACTCCGTAAGCTATGCGTACCTCAAAAAAGTACGCAACGGAGGCTGCAACGATATTCTTTACGGATATAAGCCGTAAGAGAATTCGTACAAGCGAGGTTACGATCTTTCTCAAGAGATTAAATTTTTAAAATTACGCAATATTGCTTCGTCTCAAACTACCATTAATTCTGAAAAAATCAAGGCCAGACGCAAAGCGAGCCTTGGTTTGATCCAAGGCTCTGCAATGTTTTACTTCTTTTCTTCTAACATTCTTTCCAAAGTACTATGCGCACACTCGTTGAGTTCTTGCGGGTTATTAAACGTATGAGTGTGGATATCATAGCCAATAACAGCATCACACGCCGGTTGAGTTTGGATTCCATACTTTCCGACATATGGCTTAACGAATGTAATTGCAATCGGCGTAAGTGGAGCCTGATTCTCAAGTGCAAGATGTGCCATCAGATCTTGAAAACGTTTCAGTCCCCAACTTCTATGCCCTTCAGGATAGATAAGAATGTCTTCCTCAAGGACACCAAGCCGGTGCGCTGCCTTTGCCATTACTTTAAGCACTGATGATCGTGTAGCCTTGCCTTTTTTTCTGCGCAACATAATCCCCTGCAACAAAAGAAACGGAGTGAAGGGAATGATGAATAGCATAAGAAGCTTGGAAACCGCAGACCATCTTCTTCCTGGATAGATTGCCGCAAACATAATTATGTCCACGAAGGACCAATGTTTGAGAAAAACAATCCGCGCATGCTTCCCGTAGATACGACCAACGCGATTAACTGGAGCTCCGATAAGAAAACAATATAAAATTGCTTCAACACGAACTAGAATGAATCGCAGATCATAGAAAACAAGACTAAGCATGACGCCAAGAACAAGGTACGGAATGATGCCGAAGGTAACCGCCAAACCAACGGGGATGATGAAAGTATTCTGAACAAGGTTCCATGGACCCTCTCCACAAAATTCACTCCACCAGCGTGTGGTAAAAAGTAATATCATCAGCTCCATAAAGATGAGACCAATGAGAATAGTGAATTCGTACGAGCACGGTCTAAGCCCCCATACAAATTCCAGCCAAAAGCGAGCAGAACAGAGCATTGCTACTGTTAGAAAGCCCGCAAAGAACATGGGAAACTCGCCTTCCCTCCCCCAGAGGAAAGTGCGTACTTGCTTGTATGTGATCTTCATTTTTAGGAATTTGAAATCACACTACATTGATTTGTTAGAGTAGTCAAAAAGCACCACAAGGGCGCTTTTTAGAATTCTATGGTTCTCTCTTCCTCGTTTTCGTGCGAGAGAGAAATTT
>CAZRTW010000020.1:0-13172 GCA_964603145.1 uncultured Candidatus Saccharibacteria bacterium
ATCGCAGCGGGGATTGTTTTGTTTGTTTTAGAAAAATCCGCGAGCTTGTAGAGGCGTTCATCAGGCACCCCGACAATTCCAACTGACGGATCGATAGTGCAGAACGGATAATTTTCAGCAGGCACGCCCTTTTTAGTAAGTGCATTAAAAAGCGTCGATTTGCCGACGTTTGGGAGGCCCACGATTCCGATACTAAGTGACATACGATGAGGGTACCAGAAAACCCCGAATCTACAAAATAGATTCGGGGTTTCATATATACCTTATTTACAGGTTGTTCCGGTAGGAGCTTTTTTAAGCGAAATAGTGATGCCTGTGTTATCTGCACAAAAATGTGATCCTGAGGCAGACTCTACATGTGCTGAAGCTGCCCAGCTATTCACTGCATCTTTACAGGTAAATCCCTCTACAGCTTCTTTGATCTCGAGTGCATATTCCGAATTACAAAAACCTTTATATGATGATCCGTTATCATACCAATACAATTCAGCTGCGCCTCGAGCGCTCGAAATCATGCTCATAGATTTTGCGGCATCAGCCTTCTCTCGTGCTTCACCTAAGCTCTGCTCAATAAGACTCATAAAAGGAGTAACATCGAGCGGGGCTGTAACAGAAACTGGCTTGTTCCAATCACTAAATACTCCGACTAGTTTGATCCCAACTGAATCTTCACTGCCGTCGGTAACATCAAATTCAATAATAAACTTGTGCGGCAATCCATCGGCGCGTCCGATCCAAGCTTCGCCGCGGAGATTTTTAATAGACTCCATAGACTCTCGGTATCCATCTACTGGATCAAAAGATGAAAGGCGTGAATCATTTTTACCAACGGTATGGATGTAGTCGCGAACTTCGGTTAGGTATGCCTCAATTCCCGCCTGGTCAAGTTGGAAGGAGAAATGATGTGAAGCAGCACCACCAACTGTTTCGTTTTCAAGTTTCTGTGCAGTTACAAAATGAGCGTTTTTCGTAAGTTCCGCGATATGTTCTTTTTGTTCCGGTGTCAGAGCCTCTAAAGTATCAAACCCTGTTCCGCCAAGCATTTCTGAAACTGGCGGAAGTCCACTCGCAGCCATTCCTTCTCCGCTATATGGGAATTCATACCACTTGTTCATGACTTCAGACATTTCTCCGATGCCAAGCTCTGGCATCTTGGTGACTCTCGCATATAATATTTCATTAACTGCACGGATTTCTGCTTCAGCGGAATATTGTCCGGCAGAGAATGAGAGTGTTGTTTGTAGTTTTGGTTTTGCTTCGTCAAAAATATCAAATGCACCTTTGCTTGTGAGACTGATAGTTTTTGTCGTGAGACCAGAACCCCGAAAGATGTCTTCAAAATCCTCATCATGAAGATTACTGAGGTCGATTGTAAGCGTTGAATCAAATACCACGCTTTTTGCTTCCTGCACACGCTCGAGAGCTTTGGCCGTAATTTCTGGCAATGAGACATTGTTGCTCTTTTTGTAAGCCCCGTATGCAATACCGCCCAATATAAGAAGCGCAACTATTGCTCCTGCTATAACGAGTGATTTCTTCCCAGCCGTTCCACTCTGCACTGGTGCTTGCTCCGGTGGTGGAGTTGTTGAACTTGTATTTTGATCCATACTGATTGTTAGCTAACTAATATACATCTATTGTACCGTCTGGGGTTGAAAAACAAAAACCACCGGTTAGTCACCGCGACAAAAAACCTCCATTTATGGAGGTTTTTTCGTACGTGGTGAAGCCGCAGTGATGCCGACTTGTCGGCCACGAGGCGGGTGAGAAGCGAATACTTGGAGCTTCGCAAGACCTTGAGCGTTTTGTACTCAAAATGTGAAAGGTGTACAGAATCTGTAAGATTCGCGAACACTTAGTCCTCGCAACCTGTACTCAGGTGAGAAGACTTAGTGATTCGTGACGGTTTTGCTTTTGTTCCTTGTTTACTGTTTCTGGCCTCCCTGCATGCCCATCATAAGGTTCATTAGTGGTGCGAGTTGGTCGCGGTGTTTGGTAATCTCTGCTTTATACTTTGTCATAACAGCGACAGCTGCGTACTGCTCTGGCATGCCACCCTTTTTCTTCTCTTCGATCTCTTTTTGAATTTTTTCGAAGAGGTTCTTTACTTCCTTATTCTCTTGAAGAACTTTTAATTGGTTCGCAAGATCTGGATTGTTCGAAAGTTCATTGGCGATATGCTCGGCCTGGTCTTTTGACACGCCTTTTGCCTGCAACGTCTTTTTGATGAGAAATGATTTGATACCCATGCGGAGAGTATACGGTATACGGTATACGGTATCAAGTATGGGCGCGCGAAGCGCGCATACTGTATACGGAATACTAAATACTGTATACTATATGCATACATGGAAGAAGTGTTCTTACACAAGGACAGAGAACAAACCAGAATTCTTATTCTCGGAGCTGGTTTTGGCGGCATTCGTGCTGCGCTTAATCTTGCAAAATACAAGCTTAAAAATACTCGGGTCACTATCGTCTCCGACAAGCATCATTTCGGTTATACGCCCGCTCTCTATAAACTAGCAACTGGCCGCTCCCCTATGGAGACGTGTATTCCGCTTGGAGAAATTTTTGACGGATACGATATCGAATGGATTGTTGATCCGATTGTCGGAGGATCCGTTCTCGAAAAAGTAATGTATGGGAAAAGCGGTTCACGCTATAAATATGACTTTCTTATTCTAGCTCTCGGCGCAGAGAGCTCATATTTCGGTATTCCAGGCGTTGCAGAACATTCGTTCAAATTAAAATCAGTCTATACGGCACTCCGCCTAAAAACCCATATCCACGGACTTTTTCAAAATACAAACGGCCTTTCAAAAGGCGAGATGATGGCTCGATTTCAATTTGTCATAGTTGGAGGTGGGCCTGCCGGCGTAGAACTTGCAGGAGAAGTGCGAACATACGCGCGTAAGCTGGCAAAGGCACACGATATTTCAGAAAAATATATCACTGTTGATATTCTTCAGGCTGCACCACGTCTTCTCCCGACAATGTCCGAAGAAGTCTCAAAACGAGCACTTCACCAGCTTAACAAGCTTGGTATTAACATCATGCTGAATCGTGCCGTGACAAACGAAGATGAAAAGGGTGTCTATCTCAAAGATATCGAATTCAATGCAAAAACAATTATCTGGACTGCCGGCGTCCGCCCGAGTCATGTATATAGTTCTATTGAGGGACTAACACTCGATAAGAGTGGACATATTCTCGTGGACGAACACATGCGCCTCCGCTACCCAGCTGAGGGCGAGGGTCTCGAGGCAAGCTATGATGAGTGTGTTTTTATAATTGGTGACAGTGCCAGTACCCCCTTCGCCGGTACTGCACAAACTGCCATGTACGATGGAAACTACGTGGCAACCGCCATTGTTCGAACGCTTCGCGGTCTCCATATGCACAATTACAAGCCCCAAAAAACACCATATGTTGTCCCGATTGGTGAAGACTGGGCAATTTTCACATACAAAAATATAACACTCTCTGGACGCATCTACTGGTGGCTCCGACAATTTATTGATTTGAAATTCTTTTTTACGATTTTGCCATTCTGGAAAGCCATTACGATCTGGCGAGAAGGCGGAAAACTTTCAGAAAGCTGTCCAACATGTAAAGAAGCTGAAATCCAGAGTCACTCTCACTAATTTTCCCTAGACCAGCGAAGCTGGTCGGGCGAACAAAAATTCCATGATTAATCATGGAATTTTTGTTTTAGTCGATTTCTTTCAAAATTTTTGGGATACGCAGAAAGTCCTCTTCTAGGGTTTTTCGCATTCCTCCATTATAGAGCGCTGCTGCTGGATGATAGAGTGGTAGAAAATATTCTGCAGTAATGTGCTTGAATTTTTTATGAATGAGTTTTCCGTGTGCAGAAGAAATTTTTAAATCTGGAAAAAAATTATTCATGGAATGACGGCCAAGGAAAATAATCAATTTGGGATTTATGAAGTTTAATTCTTCGTACAACCATGGAGCGCACGCTTCTTTTTCAGAAGGTTCCGGATCTCGATTGTTTGGCGGACGATATTTCACGATGTTGGTGATGTAAATATCTTCACGCTTCATGCCGATAGAACCGAGCATTTCGGAGAGGAACTTCCCTGCCGAGCCCACAAATGGAATTCCTTGCTCATCCTCCGACTTCCCTGGAGCTTCACCAATAAAGACAATTTCACTAAGAGGAGAGCCATGCCCTGGCACCGGCCGAGTGGCAGTGGCCTTTAAAACACAGGTGTTTTTTTTGAACCATTTCTCGTGGAGTGCCTGCAGTTCTTCTGCCTTAGTCATAGGCATAGTATAATGGAGACCTATTAGTTATTAAAGTTTACCTATGGATACACACTACGTTTGTAATGGAGGATGTAACGGCGTTTCAGAAACACCAGGAGTCTGTGGTGCAGAAACTTGCGCAAAAGCTGGCATGCCACTTACGCCTTGTACCTGTGAGGATCACAAGCATGATGGCGTCATGACAGCCTGTCAGCACTGTGGCTCGCTCTGCAAAGCAGATGGACCAGGCTGTGCTATGCAGGTTCAACCACCGGAACTTACTTCATAAAAAACTGCCCGCTCTTGCGGGCAGTTTTTTATTCTACTATTCTGATTGCATCTGCGATTTCTTCCGTCTCTGATTTTTGTGTCTCTACTTTTTTTAATGCTTGCGGCAAAAATCTCCGCAGCGCTAGTATGGCAAGGAGAAGCACTACCGGAAGCGCAAGAAGATATGGAATAATACTTTTTGATTCCTCTTCGAGAGCGGGCGCACTCGCTGCGTTCGCAGTAAGCCCTACTTCTACTTTTGGTTCAATTTTTTCTTCTTGAATATTCATTGTGGGTGTCACATCTCTCATTATGATTGGTAGTATTTCATCTTGCGGAGGAGGCGTTTCTTTTGCGAATGCGATTTCACCAGTCTCTAGTGTCATCAAAAATGCATCACTCCTTCTTGCCACAAATCCAAGCGTGGGAGGAAGTAGTGTGACGCTCTTCCCTGCAAGAATCGTTGTACCTTCCGGGAATTGGAATGTGGCATATGGCCCAGAATCTGCAATCGCCTGTAAATTCCAACCAGAGAGATCAACGTCAAGCTCGCCAGAATTTGTAAATAAAATGCCTCCCCTATCTGTAACGGAAGAAATGGCAACTCCAGCAGGGTTGATGGTGATTCTTCCTATAACCGTTAGGTCAGCCTTTTTCTGATTCGCGTCACGCGAATATTTAAGCGTAACTGCATACGTACCCGGTGCGGTATACACATGAGAGACCGGATCAGCAATTTTCCTCTGTACTGTGGTCCCATCACCAAATGCGTAATAGAACTCTCCCCAGTATCTATAATCATCTTCATACCCAAAAACTGTTGGCGTAATTTCAATCGGGATACCAACAGTTCCCATATCCGGCAGGGCAATACTTCCGTTCATTCGCATAGGGACTTTTACTTTGGGAGCATCATACGATGTAACAGTTTTTGCTGTGTCAGTTGTTGTGGTTGTAGTGCTGGAAGAAAGCGCGCCAGAGCCGGGGGTTGGAGTACTTGCGGTCCATTTCCCATCTCCACCCTTTTGCAGAGAATTTCCGTCATTCGTAGCACCAAGTGCCGGATTATAGGTAACTTGATCCACGGTTATACTCGCACTGTCTTGAATGACCAAACTCTTTCCGCTTGTTGCGGTGAGTCCAGTCCAACTGCTGTCAAAGATAAGTCCACTGTAGGATGGATAGTCATTTTTGAATGTTTCCGGATTTTGTACGATAACAGCATAACTTCCGGCAGGAAGCGTTGCTGATGTCACGGCAGTAAGCGAATGTTTCGAACTCCCTGCTCCGTCAGAGAAGAAAATATATTTCGAGAGCTCGATCCCGAGAGTGGAGCTATTATATATTTCAATCCACTCGCGATTTGTGTCAGTCCCAAGAGGATCATACATAACTTCAGTAATAACAATGCTTCCATCTGCAATTACGGCAGAGGGAAAAACTAGAAAGAGAACAAACATGCCAATAACGGCACGCCGAAAAAATGCATACATGTAGAGAAAGAGATAAAAGGTAATTAGTCAGTTAACACCTTTCGAAGTATATCTTCCGGAACCTCGCGCACTTTTTTTGTACCAGCGTCCTCTTCCTTTTTTTCTTCTGGAGCTTTTGCTGGCTCCTCTTTTTTTACTTCTTCCTTTTTTGGTTCTTCTTTTGGCGTTGGTGCTGGAGGTGGTGTTGGAATTTCTACTTTCGGAGGCGTGATTGGGGGTTCAATTTTTACTGATTGCGGTGGTACTACAGGCGCTGGAGGCGGAGGAACTGGCACGGAAACAGGCTCCTCTTTCTGGACTATCGGACGTGGTGTAAATGCAGTCGTCGGCTGTACAACCGCGCTCGCAAGAGAAGCTTCACGAGGTGGTGGTTCGACAGCACGAATCGGGGTTGGTGGCGTAATTGGTTTTGGCGGAGCTACTGGCTCCGAAACTTTCTGTGTAACAGGAGATGGTGTAGGTGGTACTGGCTCAGGTTGAATTGTTTGCGAAGGCGGCGTGCCATTTTTTGCCGTAGCCTGTGCAATAGCATTCTGAAGAGCCGACACGCGTTCGTCGGAGGCAGTTTTGGAAACAAACTTTGGAGGGGTCGCAGGCGCTATTCCTGTGTCAGGTTTTTTAAGCGCAGAAAGCGAGAGTCCTGCTGGCTTTTCTTCTGCCGGCGCTGTCTGTGGAGCTACCGGAGCGGCTGGAGTTTCTTTTGGCTGAATTTTATTTTTCTCAAACACGTCGCCGAGAGCCTGTTTCAAAATATCTTGGAGTCCGTCGTGGTCAGGACCTTTTCTCTCGCGCTGTGGTGGACGAGTAAATGATGGGCGTGATGTTTGTGGCAATGGAGCACCGTTCCCTTTCGGAGTTGTTGGTGCTGTCGGAGCGGATGGTGATGAAGGTTTTTCGGCAACGGTAGTTTGCTCTGGCTGTGATTTGGGCGCGATTACAGCTGGAGGAATAACAATTTTTGTCGGTGGCTTCGGTGCAAATGGTTTTGGTCCTGCAGTGGCCCGAGGAGCTGGCTTGGCAGCAACCTCTGGTTCTGTCACCTTGTCTGGCTGATATTCAATACCGAGCATAGAGAGATCATCAAATGACTGGTTCTCGTAGTTTCGAGAACGCTGGCCTTTGATTGGCTTCATTTCTCCGGATTTAATTTTTGCAATACATTCCTTACAGTAGACAGGGCGACCTGGCTCTGGTTCAAACGGAACAAGCGTGTCTTTACCACACGATGAACAAACGGCTTTGAATTTTCCTTCTTCATTGAGACCGACAAGCATTCCGGACCAGTCATTGATTTCCTTCTCAACAGTCTCGCGAGGTCGCGCATACAGGGTTCGAGAGGACTCAACAATCTCGTTTGCCACAGTACTATTAACTGGAATTTTAAAAGGCGGAAGCGTCTTCGCAGAAAATGGGCGTGACGTAACGCCGTCGATCATGAGTTTCAAATACGCAGTATAGTTTGGCAAATTTACCATATCCTGAATCATGAATTCCGGTTCGAATTCTTTTTCAAGATATTCGGCATCGGCTGCACCGACGCGGAAAATGATCATGGTTCCAACGTTACCGAAAACGGCGTCACGAACAGCCTCGGAATCTTTGGTAACGAGCTGGGCAATGTATTGGTGCGCAAGCGTAAGGTTCAAGCGGTATTTACGCGCTTCAGAAAGGATTGACGCAAAAGAGTCCGTAACGAAGTTTTGGAATTCGTCCACGTATAAATAAAAGTCTTTACGATCGTTTTCAGGAATACGCACGCGTTCCATCGCCGCGAGCTGTAGCTTCGTGATAAGCATACCTCCAAGAAGTGCGGAGTTGTCTTCACCGATGCGTCCTTTCGACACGTTGACCAAGAAAATTTTTCCCGAGTTCATCATGTCGAACATGTCGATAGTAGATTTTGCCTGACCCACGACGTTACGCACGATCGAGGTCGAGAGGAATTGTCCAACTTTGTTTTGAATCGGCGCGATAGCTTCGTTACGGTATTGATCACGCCAGTTTTCGTATTCGTGAATCCAGAACGCTTTGATCACCGGATCTTTCAAGTTGTTAATGACCACCTGACGATAGTCCTTGTCCACGAGAAGACGCGGAATACCGAGAAGTGTTGAGCCAGGAGTATCGGCAAGCGCGAGAATAGCATTGTTCAAAATGTATTCCATACGAGCAGACCAAGCGTTTGCCCAAATCTTCGTAAAGATTCCCATGAGTCCGGATGCAACGAGGTGTTTATATTTCGGATCGTCGATTTGAAGCACGTTAAAGCCCACGTGATAGTCAGTATCCGCTGGGTTGAAGTAGATAACATCTTTGGCGCGGTGCGCCGGAATGGTAGCAAGGATGGATTCAACAAGTTCGCCGTGCGGGTCAACAACACATACGCCTTCCCCGTTCCAGACGTTTTGCACGATCATGTTTCCAAGAAGCGCAGATTTACCCGAGCCGGATTTACCGAGCACGTACATATGCTGGCGTCGATCACGACGCTTGATTCCAAATACCTGTTCTTGCGCTCGGAAATTTGTCTTGGCAAGATAGGTAATATCCCTATTGAAAGCTACTCCTTCCGGAAGAAAATCCATGTTACCTAGATTATATCATAGGCAACAAGTGGAAAGTAAGCCTATAAAAGCTCTTTCTGATAACAGGATTCACAGTAAATCCTCTCCGGACACTCTGGGGCATACGAGGTCTCAAATTCATTGTGACAAATGCTTTCGTGGCCATGAACTACCTCCTTACACATACAAGATCGGTGCCACAGTTTGATGGGATTTTCCATACGAAGGCGTCTTCCGTTTCGACAGAAAAAGCACTCGCGAGGGAGGGGTGCTAATATTCTATGATGAAATCGAAGTTCTTCCGGAACAATTTTGTAATTGCGCTCGCAGGTTTCGCAAGCAAGAATTTCTTTGAGGATTTGTTCTGTAGCATCGCCGATCGCATCAGGTATATCGCCCGAAGAGATTGTTTCTTTTCCAGTTGTGCGCTGAATTTCATCAAACCAGTTGTATCCTAAGCGCATTGCCTCATCTTTTTCGAGTGGAAAATGTTCCTGTGCCATCGTTTCATTATACCCGAAGTGAGAGAGTTTGGCAGGAAAAAATTCTCCCCATTCCCCTCCCTTTTTCATATGCTCAATAATTTTTGGCACAAGCTGTTCGTATTCCTCTTTTGTGTATTCTTTATTTAGAATTGAATATTTTCCGTGTCGAAGCGCAGAGCAACCAAAAAGGTACTGTGACGAATGACAATTTTCAACATATGTAAGTTCCTGACTCTTCAGAGAATAAATCGAAAAAAGAACTCGGTAATCGTGATCCGGAGTTAATCCCTCATAACAATACTCGGTCATACCAGCTGGAGTGAGGTCATAGCTATTTTTAATTTCGTTTCCGCGAAAAAGAAAACGTGAATCTTCGCACGCGCGGAGAAAATTACTATCCTTGCAGTTCTTGCAGTTCCAGAGCCCATCGCCCGTTGAATCAACACAATTGCGAATGTTCGCGAAACGTCTTGGCTGTGTTGCTAGAAACTCGAAAAATTCTTTTGTAGCGCGCATAGTGCCAGAGTGTGTATCAAGACGGTACTCTCCCATAATTTTTTCATATTCTTCCTTCGTATATTGCTTGTTCGAAATACAGTAACTTTTCTGCCGAAGATTCACACACATGAAGCAGTTCGAGCATCCCTTGCAGTCATACACGAATGCACAGTCGGTAAGGCCGGTTGAATAGTACGCATTACGGCAGTTGTAGCAGTGCTCAACGAAGACTGAATCGTAAATAAGTTCCGAATAATTAAAGGCATCCACTGAATCAGTTACATGGTACGTTTCAGGTCCCGCGTTATTGTAGAAGTACATGCAATCCTCTGCATACCATGTTATAGCGCCCATATACATATTCTTTGTGAATGTCGCATTCGTCGCATATTCCGAATTTACACTACCAACGCCGTCGTCGTTGAACATAGCAGGCTGCGGAACAGCGTCCTGAAGTTCCCTGAATTGATCGAAGAATGGACGGGAAAAATCAAAATCGCGTCCATACGTTTTGGGATCCCAAGCATCGCTCCACCAGCATTTATTGCAATAGACAGTAAGTTTTTTCTGCGGAGCGTGAACAGAAATTATTTTTTTATTACAGAGGTCACACGTGCGGTTATAGAATGAGAGATCGTTTCGCCACGCAAGACGGCGCTGAAGACGACAGGTCGAACAGAATGTCGGTGGAGGAATCTGCATTTTTGTATAAAAGGAAAAATCATCTGGTTCGATTACAAAATCTTCTTTGCAGTTTTGGCAATTGCGCGTTTCCATTAGTTTATTTCTGCAGCATAACAAGAGTCACAATATGTGATATAGGTATCGCTCGACAATGCGCCACGAAATGATACTCCGCATTTTTTACAGCTACAATCTCCGATAATAAATCTGTTTACTATTTCAAATCGTTTTTTCATACGCTCGTTCGGATGTTCGTGCGGTAGCGGAACTTTTTGATGTTGATAAAACTGAAGATCTGCATCTCTTACGCGAAACGGCCTTCCAGAAATTTCATCAAGTATCGGGTACTGAATGATATCTTTTGTGATATCCAAAATGGAATCCGGTAGATTTTTTGTTTCAAATACCTGCGAACCTTCTTTTACATTTGAGACAGGTTCTGAATAATAGCTGCCAATAGCTTTAATTTCTTCCTCATTCTTAGGGAAAATAACTTGAGCGAGAGTGGCATTATATGGGAACGGACTTAATGAATACGGGAAAAACTCACCATAGGTGCCCGCTTTTCGCATATTTTCTTTTATCTCTGCAACGATTCGGTAGTATTCGGCCTCTTCATACTGTTTATTAAATATGCAGAATTTTTTGTTTTTAAGACCGATACAACCAAAACAATACAAGCAATTGTCGAGGTAGACGGAATATTCGGTATCACCTGTATTGCGGCAATTAAGCGTGCAAATGTTATTCCAGCTTTGAGTTCCAGAGAGTGCCGTGTTGTACATTAATTCGGCGTCGTAGGATATCGTCACGTCGGAGGAGTCCCGGAGATTTTCCACGAAATCTACCCATTTACAATCTTTGGAATTAAGTACCCAGATACTTTCTCGGACATTTTTATCATGTACAAGGTACACACCGCTTGAAACTTCAGTGTTTTCGTTTCTCTCTCCCCGTATCGGCGATGAACGCACCAAGCGCCAAAACTTGTCTGCAGTTTTTTGATGCTCGATGAAACTTCCAGTCTCAAGTGTTGCAGCAATCTTTTTGTATTTCTCTTCTCCGACATTTTCATTAAATACATGAAAGCGTTTATGCCGGAGATTTACGCATCCGATACAGTCTGAACAACTTCGACAATCATACATGTATTTACTGTTCAAAACGTCTTTTGAAAAATAAATAAAGGAAGAATTATAGCTACGCTCCGGAAATATACCCTCATATATTCGGTCACAGGCGAGAATAATCGTGGAATCCTGCGTGTCCTTTGTATAGAGAGGCCAGAGACAGTAATCGGCATTCTCGGCATTGATGCCACCAAAAGAATAGAAACAATTTTTAAGATTTATACCGTAATTGCTGTAATCGCTTCCGATATTTGCGGGATCTCTTTGCAATACAGGCCGCGGGGCAATCTTGTGGAGTTTTTCAAATTGACCAAAGAATGATTCCCCGGGAACATACTCAACGAAATAGTCTTCCGGATGATGTTCATTGCCCCAGTAATAATCAAAATCAAAAACCGGAAATGGAGCTTCCTTGGGATAACACGATATGAGCATGCCACCCGTAGGAGCATTATTCGGGCGCTGAAACAACGTAGTGTAATTGCCGAAGGCCAAGCGGCGCATACGACGGCAGCTTGGACATTCATTCGGCACAGGCACATTCATTTTTTTGTAAAACAAAAAATCATCGTGACCGATTGTGAATTCTGTTTTGCAGCTCTGACAATTTTTTGTTTGTTTCTCCATTTTTTACGATTTACCATTTAACTAACGGTCGTTACTTAAATGGTAGTTATTAGTTCACTTCTTTTTGATAACACGGTTCGCAGTAAACTATTTCTGGTCTCTCTGGTGAATATGCAGTAGTGATTGCCGCGTTACATTTCATGCAAGTTCTTTCGTAAAGATATGGCGGATTAATTCGAGCCATACGATCCATGTGACGGCAATCTGCGCATTTTCTTGGGACAGGGATAGTAAGACGCTTCATGAGCGTAAACTCACCTCCTGTAATTCGGTACACTTTTTTACACTCCGTACATTCGAGAATTTCTTTCGTGATAGTTTCTGACACTTCATCAATATGATCAGGAATTGCCTCAGGAAGCATAGTGACGCTGTAGTGAGGGATTTGTGGCGCCGCCCATGTAAATCCCTTCTCTATCGCCTCTTTCTCGCCAAGTGGAAAATACTGAATAGCCTGTGATTCATTATAGGCAAAAGGAGAGAGATCATATGGGAAAAATTCACCATATGAAAATGTGCGGCCGAGAGCATCAGTATATGGCTTCTTTTTCATATCTTCGATTATCTTTGCCCGAAGTACGGCATACTCTTCCGGAGAATATTCTTTGTTTAAAATACAATGTTTTTTCTTTCTAAGGGAGATGCAGCCGAAGCAGTCTTCGCAGCCGTTAACCACATATTGTGAATACTCGATACGCGCCACACTTCCCCACACGCCGGAACAAAAACGCACAGACGAGGCTTGGTTTCCCACGGTAATGCCGTCATAGCAGAGATCAATGTTGTATCCCCACTCGGTAATGTCGTAACAGTCTGTTGTCTTTGGAAGCATGAGAAACTGACAATACGCAGAATCCTCGGCGTGCACACTTTGATAACCGGATTTAAAATTCTTTGAGTAATAAATATAATCCCCTGTTGAGTTTGTGTTTTGGCGACCGTAATATGCCTTTCTTGGAAAACCGAGCCAGAATTCGTAGGCCTTTTGTCGCATTTCCTCAACCGCTTTGTGAGAGCCGAGATTTACTGCCGCGAGCTTCTGTTCATATTCTTCCTTCGTGCATGGCTCGTTGAAAAAATGGTAGCTCTTTTTTCGCAGGTTCACGCACCCGAAACAGTTGGTGCATCCCACGCAGTTTTTTGAGAAAG
>CAZRTW010000021.1:0-11811 GCA_964603145.1 uncultured Candidatus Saccharibacteria bacterium
TACCGATTGCACCATCAGGAGTCTTTAGGGAATTTTGTAAAAACTGTTCACAGATAAGTTGGTTTCTTCCTGGAATCAAAACTTGTTTCTCAAGCTGGGAAATACGATATGTAAAATCTTCACCATCAATTTCTATTTTCCAACCTTCATCTGAAACAGCTTCTTTTGTAATTAGAGAAACCATTCGAGCAATTTTTGCAGGTACAAGGAAACCATCCTTAACTCCGTCTTGAATGGTATATCTAAATGTTGGTGTGCTCATCTCACAACCGAAGTGTTTATAAGTATCACGAGTAAAACGGTACTCAAGTTTTAACGGGTCATTGTCTTGTAGTTTTTCAACATCAATATTTTTCAGAAAATCATTTGGAGTTGCAGTAAGACCAATACGAACTGCTTGGAAGTATTCAACTACTTGGCGAGGAAGCTCTCCATAAATAGAACGATGTGCTTCATCGTTAATAACCACGTCAAAATAACCAGGTGTAAAATCTTCTTTAAAGTGAATGTTTAGACTCTGAATAGTCGCAACGACAATACTCGCACCACCCAGAACAGCCTTTTGTCCTGACTTATATCTAACAGCACGATACTGATCATTGAATGCTATTTGAAATGCATCAAGAGTTTGTTTTGCGAGTTCAATACGGTCAACGATAAATAGAATACGCTCTGCTTGGTGCGCTTTAAGAAAACGATCAATAATTGCAGCAGATAATCTAGTTTTCCCAGTACCTGTCGCCATTTCAATAAGAAAAGACTTTTTACCTTCATCGAATTGTTTTGCAATTGTATCAGATGCTTGGATTTGATACGGTCTATCACAGATAACTGTGTTGTGTGAAATAGAAGAAAGAGGCTTTCTTGAAACTTTTAAATCATGACGTCTTTGTAGATCCTCTGGAGAAATAAAACGTTCGATGGGATTTGCATCTCCTTCCTCTAAATCCCAAAAATAAAGTTGTTCAGAGTTTGCGAGAAATACATAACGGCAATTATTTGCTTCAGCATAACCGCGTCCTTGATTCTTTGCACTGTATGGATCAATGGAGTCTTTCTTTGCTTCAACAAGAGCAAGATTTTTACCATTACGGTCAAGCAGAAGATAATCCATGAACCCGGCTTCAGAATGTTGTTCTGTTAAAACATTTTTATTTGCGCCTTCAAGTGTCCATCCTGCTTCTTGGAGTTTACGATTGATCACTATTCGTGCATCTTGTTCAGTATAATTATTAGTATCCATTTTTAAAATTTATTTAATCCAAGCACTCACTCCCCGATGCCCAGAGCAAGTACCAGTACGGTGCAAACTAAAACTATAAGTACCATCTTTGCATTTTGCCGTAGCACCAGACGGAATCATATACGGTGACTTCACAGGAGTCTTCACAGAAACCCCATCAACATTTTTGTAATACTGTTTTGAGGGAGGCTTCGTTACAGAAGTTTTTACTGTACTTGGGCTATTACGTACATACGGCGCAACATACGTGCCATTGCTACGGTAATAGCCTTGTACATAGACGCTCGCATCAGCAACAGGAGTAAAGCCAAAGGCAAGAAGAAAAACCACGATCGTCAAAATCGCGCGTTTTGCCACTTTGCGGACCAAAGCAAACATACCTCAACTCTATCCTCTTTTTATGCAGGAGTCTAGCGACAATAAGAAAGACCGCTATTTTGTATAGCGGTCTAACTTATGCTTTTTGCATACCTCATTGTCCTCTGTAGTGCGACGGTTGCACACGGCCAAGATCAGCACTGACTATAGGTTGGAAGCCAAGCATTGTGATCATGCTCGTGTCAGTACCCTTTGCAAGCACATAGCGCATTCGTGCAGTGTTCATCCCTAACAGGACGTCTTTGCCATCAATGTTAACCACAACCGAACCGCCAGACATGCCGAGGATTTTATTCCAAAGGCTGTCTTCAACACGCACGGCATATTCACCATTTCCGGCTAACATGTGAACACGTCCCCCATTACTGCTTTTAGCAATTTGATCAAGCCTCTTCTTAACTTCAGGCTTAATCCAATGAATTACACCATGCGTAACATATTGGCATAGTTCACCATTCCTGCCGGTGGTATTTAATGTCCGCACGGTGCATGGCTTACCGTCAATTTTGCTTGAATCTAATTCATCAAGAACGGCGACATTTAAAGCTGAGCCTTTCTTTTTGAAACGTATGGATATCAGATCATTAATTTGATCAAACTTCATTCCATACTCTTCAAGCGCTGGAGAAAGATCAAGATCATTTTCAAAGCTATGTTTAGGCAACAAAGCCAAAAAATGATCGCCATCTTCCAGGAGCGTTACGTTAACCATGTGTACCCCGCCAGTAAGTTCACGCAATGCCTTCGTAAGATCGGTCATTGATGAAAAGGTTGCCGGTAAGGAATTTACGATAATTACATTCCCTTTTTTGTTTTTGGTCTGTCCGAAAAATAAAAGTGTGCCAGGAAACTTTTGGGCGAGGCTGTCATTTAAATACGTTTCGGTGGTTGTAGCTTTCTCAAATTTGTTCAACTGGGAGAAAATGTCTTCCATTTGAGTGTCAGTAGTAGCTTGCGACTGCTTAGCAGTATTATTGCAGCTAGAAATTCCGGCGAAGGCCGCGATTACGAGTAGTGTAACGATGATCTTTTTCATTTTTAATGTTTGGTTTAGTTTAAAAAAGCAGAAAGGCCCTTATAGCCACTCTGCTTTTTTAAACTAAATTTTTACTACTCTAAAACAAAAAGGATCTTATGTCAAATCACCTCCCTCTCAGTGGTATAGCTCATTTCGAACTCATCCAGATAGCCCTAAATAACAAACAGCTCCTTTATTTTTAGGAGCTGTCGTATGCGTTACAAAATGATTTTAAAATTCAATTCCGTCTTTTGTTTATCTTCTTAATCGTACGAAAACCGACGAGTAAACAAATAGCGAAAATGAGCGCGGCAATAATACTTACAACCATCCATCCAGTTTGTTCAGTAATATAGAACTTATGAATAAAGGCGAGGGCGATTATTAAAGCCGCTCCTGGAACCGGGCCGATCAAAACACAGAATAGGCCGATAAGAATGTCTTGTTTCAAACTTGAGCCCTGTGGGCTAGGAGGATTATCGTTCTGGGACATAACAATTTTTTCTTTTACCATATAACACATAACGAATATGGGCAAGGCCCATATTGACTTTTAAGCACTTTTATGCTATTATATAATTTGATTTTTCTTTGAAAAAGGCTTGTTTTAAGGGCCTTTTATGTCCCCCAAAGATGCTCGATACGGCATTTCCGGAGGGCATAAAACTGAACGCTCTTAAAACACCTCATACGAAACATGAAAAAGCTACTACTTAGCCTGAGCGTAATGCTCATGGCCATCTACGGATGCAAAGACAGCGGAATTAAAACACCGCAAAAGTATGAAGCCACCGACAGCGTCGCTGGCATAACCATACATTACTCGACTTCGAAGGAAGTCCCCGACTCGATCCGGGTGACGATCAAAAAAGCATTGGGTAACTACAAAAGAATCTTGGGTGTACCAATCACCAAGGACTATTATGTTATCGACACATTCATTGACCAGACACATGCAGATCCCGGTAAAAAAAGCACAGGAGATACTGTGATAGAAGGAGGTAAGATATACATTGCTGAAAAGAAAAACATGATAGCAGCAAAAGGGTTTTCACAAACCCTGAGACTAAACACCTTCGCATTTACAGTACCGGGCTTCGACATGAACCATTTTGAAATGGTGGCAACGCATGAAATCGGCCACTCATTGAAACCTGGTAAGGTTCAACCAAATAGTACGCCGTACATGCTCAAAGACAGTTTTAGTGTAGATCACTATGACGGTTTGGTTTTTGTTTCCACAAACGGTAAGCGTTTCCCGCTTATCGAGGAAGCAATGTGCGATCTGTTTGGCATGTATGTGTACCAAAAACAAGGCCGTGCCTATTCCATTCCTGCACCATCTCGTCAGCGAATAACATACTTGCTCACAAATATGTTCGGCGCGGGTTGGGTAACACCAAATGATCTTGCAAATGGGATTTCAGGAAACAACGTCACCGGACTTGTGACACTTATGGTAAACAAACCGAGAGAACGCCTGGCAATCAAAGATGTTGTGTTTATAGCAAAATGTTTTGATGACATTTACCAGGACAAAGAAACCTTGGAAAAATCCTTACAAAAAATCATCGTATATCGCGGTGAAAAAGTAAGCGACTATGTCATACCGAACGATTTCAAAACATTGCTACAAAGGAAAGAAAAAAGCGTAAATCTTACCGTAGGCAGCCGCGGAGTTAATTAGTAATTTTCAAATCATTCACAAACACTTAAAGACGAAACTTTAAGTGTTTCGTCGTTTTAACCTACCTCTCCGGGGAGTAGCTCATTTGAAATGTATCTTCCCACTCCCTTGCTCATAAATTTTATGCTTAATAAGCACCTTGACACTTTTTAAAAAAATCGTAGGATTTGAATCAAACTCATTTTATGAAAAAACGATCTCTTACTTCCCTAGCTGGTATGCTCGGGAAAAAATTAGTACGGCTTCAGCCTGATACATTTGGACCCAACTCCATAAAAAGGATATTGGGTAAGACAAAATACGTTAGTATTACTTACCGTCTTCCAGCAGCTGAAAACAGCAAAGGAAAAGACTGGGAACCTTTTTTAACGGAGCTGGCAAATCAATACGATGGAATCAGAGAACGCTGGTTACTAAACGAGCCTCCTCCTGAACTGACGTACGAAGAATGCCTGAAAAACGTTCTGAAGAAAACCCGGAGAATGCCACTGGAAAATCTTTCCAGTAAAAAGCTTGAAAAGCTCTGCCCGTATGAATATGGGCGCCTCCGCAGAGTGCATTTAAAGAAAAAAGGCCTCGGGGCAAACTGGAAAAAGCTTTGGCGTGACATGGCCAATGCACGGGCAAAATAACAAAATTTATTCACAAACACTTAAAGGCGAAACTTTAAGTGTTTCGTCGTTTATATCAAAAACAAACTCCTATACAAACGGAGTTTGCATAGGAGTTACATGAATTTATTTACTACTTTTTAAAAGCATACGTAACACTGCCCACATACATGTTCGAAAGTTTAAACATTTGAATGTGGTTGTCTTTGTTCGTTCTCACAAAATCTTTGAAACTACGCTCGTCGGTTATGACCCGGTCGCGAAAGATACCTTCTGTGATTTTTCTAACCAAAAACTCGTGATAATCTTTTGCCTGCTTTTGATAAAACTTGCCCGGAAACATGTTTATAGAAGAAGCCTGCAAGCCAGCTAAATTATACTGGACGCCAAATCCAACCATTATATGACTGAGCAGTAAATCCACGACATAGGAAACATCTGCGGGGCTGTACGCAATCTGACCCTGAGCCAAAGTCATAATAGATACCAGACCCTTTAACGACATATCAACATATCCTGTCTGCGCAGCACACATAACTTTCCAATTCGTGGCTTCGATGCGCAGATGCAAGTCTTTATCTTTGCGCTCAATTTCAATAGCGTTAGCTAAAGCAAGCGCATCATCAAATTCTTTCGCATCCATGCACTTCCATAGTTTTACTTCAGTCTTGTACCGTTCAGCCAGCATGCGCTCCACTTGCTCCCTTGTTCTTTTAATTTCTCCTTCGAGATCATAATCGGTCAAGAGATACTGATTCTTAGTTGTAAGCTCACGCTTTGCTTTTTCGGTGGCAGTGAGAATTTCATGATGAAGTAGCCAGTAGAAACGGGTTGGCTCGGCAGCAAATTTGAGAGAAATTGCTGACACATTCAGGGAAAGGTTTTTTTGGATGAGCTGGTTGAGTTCGGTTATGTACTCATCCATATCAACTTTGGAATACGTGATGTCTTCTTTCATCATCCGTGGGAGGATCTCTGAAAAGACAAGATCGATTTGCTCAAGCATATCCTTGGATATACCGGCAATCATGCCTAAATCGGCGGGCAGAACTGGTGGTTGTGTGGCGACCATAATTATTGGTTTTTTATGAAAAAGAAAAATTGTTGTCGCTCTTAAAATAACATTTTTTATTGATTTGTCAAACCATCAAAATGCTGTGATAGGTATAAAAAATCGCCCAAACATTCCGGACGATTTTTTATCATCCCGTTTGAGCGATGTCTTTTTAAATTTCCAAACTAATTACTGCCTTCCGCATTCTTCCGGGCTCGGCGATAGAATGCCAAGTCCTTCATAGTCACCTGCCAGGTGCTATCAGTTGCCTGAGAGCACCTCGTTAACTGCGCGAGCACAAATCGCACATCCAATTCAGTTGGTGGCCCCTTGGCGTCAACCAGTTGCTTAATAAGTCCGAGCGCGTTGTTGTTCTGGATTGCAGGCAGCAAACTGTCAGCGTTAACCCACCCCCTCTTCATACACGAATCCAGGAAAAACACAGTGCGGCGGCGTGGAAGAGAAAAAAACCGGTAATCATCAAGCAGTTGGAAACCCTTATGATCCACGATCGCCTCCTCCAGAATATCCAGCATAATATTGCCGGTGCACAAAAATGCAGCACCGTTAATCCCGACAATTTTTTCAGATGGATGACCAGCAAGTTCAAATTTCATAGGCGGAGATACAGCTGTAGTGCAATCTGGCCGAATAATGTGGCTGAGCTCATGCCCAGACAAACATCCAAACAGATGCACATTGAACTCGCGGTAGTAATCGGGATTAAACGCCAAACGATTGTGAAAGCTTCTGGCAAAAATTCCTTTTCCATAAGACGAATCCAGAACGGTAATACTGTCCGGCAACACATGGAACATGTCGTCGTGCAGTTTTACTACTTCTTCGAATTTAACCCGATACGAATCCGGCATTGGAATGTTCGTTTTATACAAAACGGTTATGTGTCCAATACGAATGATGTCTTCCCTTTTTTCCGGCAGTGCAGTTTCAGAAGAAACAGTTTCTTCTGAATCGTTTCCGCACGCAGACAGAAGCAAAACAAAAAGCCACAGCGTGGCAAAACGAGTAATTAGTGTTGTATTTTTCATTTTTGTCAGTTAGGTGACCCCAGCTCCCCATAGAGAACCTAAGGTCACCTCCCGACTTTTGTTAATGTTCAGTCTCCCACCGATACTACATATTTTTGACAAAAAGTCAAAAATATGTCAATGTGCAATTAATCTCTATCGATTTTCTAAAACGATTGTTTAACTCTTTAAATTAAAACGGACTCATTATGAGCACGAAAAACAGACTCAAGTTTAACGAAGACGGCACACAGGTTCGCATCATCTTCAAAAAGGGCGAACCAAGCCCGTGGTACACATCTATGGAAGAAGCACTTCCCGCCTTGGCCGAGGCCGCGGAAAACGAAACCCGAATCTCTGCTTCAGAATTCACGACAATGCGTGAACAAATTCTGACTGCGACAGATCTCCCCCACGTTGCGCCTGATCCATTTGAGCAGCTCAATGGTACTGGGATAGTAGCGATAACTATCGGCTCTTTCGGTTTCGGTAGTATGTTTGGTGGTTCCGGACCAGGGATAGTTTTTAGCTCTATTTCGGTACGGCCAGTTCGCCGTCCAGCGAAAAAGCCTTCGGAGGAGCCAGTTAGTGAAGCATATTTCACCATATGCCCCCACAATGAATCCCATGGACATATCCGTGACCGAGTTGGATGGAGTGTAGCCATCTACTCAAAGGAAGAAGGCCTGCTATTGATTGCAAAGTCAAAGAAGCACGGGTTTATTGATGCTGCCGAAGAAGAAAAACTGAAAAGGGAGCTTAGCGAATCCAACCTCCCCTAAACAGAAAATGACCGGCGCAATTAAACAAAGCCAGTGAAGGACAACACTAAAAATTCCACAATTATTTTAGCCGGCCAGAAATGTGTCGGCTAAAATTTTGCCTAATTTAGCTAAAGTCGCATCCCTTTTCTTTTTAATCCCCTCCGTATCTCCAAATAATCTGGTACAGTTCTAGCAACTAATCCCCAAAAATTTCGCGAGTGATTAAACTCACCCAAGTGACAGAGTTCATGCACTATAATATAGTCCGCCATTTTTTGCGGAAGTAACGCAATTTTATAACTAAAATTAAGATTCCCTTTTTTCGAACAACTGCCCCATCTTGTCTTCGTATTCTTGATCGTAATTTTATTCCAAGAATACCCATACATTTTATTAAAATGAACAATCCGCTCATGTGCAAGCAAAAGCGCCTGATCTTTATATTTCAAAAAATCTCCCCTGTCATTCACTTTCCGGCGAGGAGTAATCTGCACCCTTCGAAAATAGTCGAGCTTATCAAGCAGCCATCCGGATTTTTGAGTGAGAAATTTCTCCACTATCCCGATCGGTAGCATCCGCGGAATAGTCACTACAGCGCGCCCGTCGTGATACACCGAAAGCCGCATCCGCTTTGCGCGCTTGCTCACTTTGAGAGTGTAGCCAACATTCTTGTTATGAAGTTCAACGGTTTTTTCGATATGCAAAATTTGTTTGTGTTTACAGCTACCGATACGCCAAATAATATTTATAGATCGGAAAGATAATCATGCACACAGAAAAAACAAATAACATACCGCGTGCGATTGTTACCTGCTTAGTCTTTCGAATTTCTCGTAGTGCAAGTATAAGCGCATACAAAACAACCACACCAGTAAAAATCCCAAGTGCTACCGCCAAAAGTTTAAACATTCCCGCTTTCCCCGCATCTCCACCCACAACAGACAGCGCATACATCTTGAGCGCATAGTAAGTAAAAAATCCTCCAACGGCCTGTATAAGAATAAGAAACCAAGAGCTCTGCAATAACCTTTTCATATTGAAAGTATAGCAATCTTCTTAAGTTTCTCTATTTGACTTTTTTATATAAAAATGGTATAATTAAATGCTCTTTTACAACGATTTTTGTGGTTTCCAAAGCAGGCCTCCCCTCTTTTGGTAACCACAAAAACTAAAAACAAATGCGAAAACTCAAGCTCATACTTGTGGCGCTATGCGTCATAACAAGCACCACTTCGACCACTGCTCAGCAACAAGAGCCATTTGAGATCATGCAAACTGCAGTTCTGCATGGATTATCAATCAGCTACACACATGATTATTCAATGTACATGAGGTCTCAATACGGTAATTCTGAATTTTCTAATCAGGAAGCCAGAAGAATCGTTGAGGCTGGGCGCAAGAAGAACATCCGCATCACGTACGCCGATCGTGGCAACATGATGGAGTATTACCTGTACTTCCTCGATACCCTTACCGTACGTTATCATGCTTGGTTTCGTGAGGAAGAAAGTGAGGGGCCATTGATTACTGCGTACAAATTCGGAAGGTATAGAAGTGGATCTGATCCATGGATGCACCAAAGATTTCCACGCACATCCAATGACCCGCCCTATCATGATTCCGACGAATCATTCCAGCTCCATGCCCTATTTGTTGCATTGCTCATCCAGGCAGATTTAAATATCCCGCAAGATATTTCAATTCGCCTTAGCGATAACATGAATACTGATAGGCATAAAGTTCAATGTTTCAAAGAAATCCTAGCCTCCAGAGGTTTAGAGTTCGTAGAAACGACAGAGGCACTGCGTATTTCAAATATTGATTGCACAAGAACTTACACCCTTATGAAAATAAGAGGTAAACAATTTGCAAGCATATTTAAGATATGGCCAAAATGGTAAAAATTTTTCTTCACCTCAAAAAACGACTACATTGAAAAATTTATTCATCGGAGCATTGCTCCTCATTGCGAACGTAGCATTCGCACAAACAGATATTGTCCTTAGCCGCGGACTTGAGAAAAGATCAAACGCGGGCGTCATAACTTTTACCTCATTCACAGATTCATGTATTGTGGAGGGCAAAAAAATTGATATCCGTTGGAAAAAGGAAAAAGCAAAAAAGTATAATAGTATTAAATTATACTATTCATATGGTGGCAACCATATGAATGAGCTCATGCCAAACTACATGCCGGACAGCGGTCATTATGTATGGGAGGTTCCGCCTTTGTCGAAATATATGGCAAAAAGGCCGATTAAGATTAAAGTAGTTCTCTGTGCCTATGAACACCCAGGGGACTACTCAATTGAAATTTCCCGAACATTAACCGTACTCAAAAAGTAAAACCGCAAACAACATTATTTACACCACTTAAAACAAACCACGTTTTAAGTGGTTTTGTTTTATATAGACAAACCAAAGAAATTCTTGTCACGCGCTTCTCTCCTCTACCGTTATATAGAGTGTGAAGACCAAGACTGGAGAAAGCCGTCTTTTCTCTGGCAATTACAATAATTTTTTAAATACCATGAACAAAAACGCATTAATCGGATTACTCGCCGTAGTTGTAGTAATCGGCGGAGGATATCTCCTCTATAAAAATAACCGTTCGGGGGAAGTAGTAAATCAACCACAAACAGGAACAACGGTTTCGGAACAGCCGAACACTAATACTGGAGGCATCGCACCGTCTGACACTCCGGGCGTACCAACAGTCCTCACGCAAAATAGTAGCGCTACATCAAGTTCTACGGCCATTCTTATGGGCCAAGTACGACCAAATGGAGCAGCAGCTACATATTGGTTTGATTTCGGTCTAACGACCGCTCTTGGTTCCAAAAGCGCTGAGCAAGCAGTGGGTTCTGGATATACGCTTATTAATGCGCCGGGATATATTGCAGGGCTTCAGGCAAATACCCAGTATTACTTCCGCCTAAGCGCACGAAATAGTTATGGAACAGCAAATGGAATAACCTACACATTCAAAACAAACAGTAACCCGCCACCACAGGGCATGGCTCCTAGCGTGCACACATCTGCCGCAACTAGCATCACCCGCACATCGGCAACTCTCTCTGGTTCAATCGATCCAAATGAGTCATCAACAAATTACTGGTTTGAATATGGCAAAAGCACAAGTTTCGGATCAGTAAGTTCAATCCGCACACTCGACAGCGTGAGCGCTAACGCAACCGTGTCCGGCGGACTCTCAGACCTCTCACCGCTCACCAAGTACTACTTCCGTCTCAATGCGCAGAATCAGTTCGGCACCGTTATTGGTCAGACACTCTCCTTCACGACAAGTGGCCCAGTTTCTCCGAGCGCGCCGACAGCTAACACAAGCGCAGCAACAAATGTTACAAACAACGTAGCCCGCCTAAATGGCCGCATCAATCCAGGTGGTGCAGAAACTACCTACTGGTTTGAATATAGTAGCGATTCACTTCTCGGCTCGCTCATCGGTAGTGGCACAGCGCGAGAGACAGTGGCTTCTGGAACAAGTAACGTAAGTGTTTCTGCAAATATTTCTGGACTGCAAAAGAACTCGACCTACTATTACCGTCTCGTTGCGAGAAATTCTGAAGGGACAGTACGTGGAGACATTGTTTCCTTTAAGACAAAGAACAACTAAATAGCATACAAAAAAGCGCCGGCATCAGCCGGCGCTTTTTCTTTTCGCTAATTACGAAAGGTGCTTTGAAACGAGCTTAGTCATTTCAAACATGTTCACCATTTTCTTTCCTCCAAACACTGCAGTGAGAGCGGCATCAGCGTTGATATTGCGCTTGTTCTTTTCATCCTGAAGCTTGTTCTTCTTGATGTACACCCAGAGAGCCTTTACGACTTCAGAGCGAGGCATTGGACCTTTTCCAACAACGAGAGCGAGTTCATCGCTGATCTTCATTGGCTTCATAAACGCTGAGTTTACTTTTTTTACTGGCATATATTCTTATATATCTTTCCTTAACTAACCTAATAAATTGTGCCCTTATTATACACCCAAATAGCCCTAAATACTGCAAATC
>CAZRTW010000022.1:0-11692 GCA_964603145.1 uncultured Candidatus Saccharibacteria bacterium
GCAAAAGAAATTCGTCCGGAATGGGTACTTCGTCTCGAAGGAAAAGTAAACAAGCGACCAGAGAAGAACATTAATCCGAATGTTCCAGCCGGAGATGTTGAGCTTGAAGTCATGAAAATCGAAGTCTTGAACAAGGCAGAAACTCCACCATTCGAAATTGGCATGGATACGACCGAAGTGAACGAAGACGTTCGCATGAAGTACAAGTATCTCGATCTTCGTACAAAGCGCATGACCAAAAACATCCGTATGCGCGGCGCTCTCATATCCCTTATTCGTGACTACATGCACAAGAATGATTTTCTTGAAATTGAAACGCCGATGATGACTAAGGGCACACCAGAAGGCTCACGTGAATACATCGTGCCATCTCGCGTATGGCCGGGAAACTTCTACGTTCTTCCACAGTCGCCACAACAGTTCAAGCAGCTCTCAATGGTTGCTGGATTTGAAAAATACTTCCAGATTGCCCGCTGTATGCGCGACGAAGACACTCGCGGTGACCGTCAGCCAGAATTTACACAGCTCGATGTTGAGGTGTCATTTACGACACAGGAAGAAATGATTCAATACAACGAGGCAATGCTCATTGAACTCACTGGCAAACTCTATCCTGAAAAGAAAATCTCACAGATTCCATTTCCGCGAATTACATACGCAGAGTCTATGGAGAAATACTGTAACGACAAGCCGGATATGCGCGTGAATAAGGAAGACAAAAACGAACTCGCGTTCTGCTGGGTTGTGGATTTTCCAATGTTTGAACAAGATGAAGACGGTGGTGTGCAGGCTGTACACCATCCGTTCACTTCGCCAAAAGCCGAAGATGCGGAACTCTTAAACTCTGAACCACTCAAAGCTCGTGCGAATGCGTATGACATCGTTCTTAATGGGTACGAAATCGGCGGAGGATCTATCCGTATTCACCAGAGAGATCTTCAGAATAAAATTTTTCAGCTTCTTGGGCTTCCACAGGAGACAATTGAAGCTCGCTTTGGCCACATGCTCACAGCATTCGAATTCGGTGCACCTCCGCACGGCGGAATTGCATGGGGGATTGATCGCCTTGTCATGATTCTCCAGAACGAAGGAAGTATTCGTGAAGTCATTCCATTTCCAAAGACCGGTGAAGGCCGCGATCTTATGATGGGTGCTCCAAGCGAAGCCGCTGATAAAACTCTTAAGGAACTTAAATTGCAGATTAAGAAATAATTTCGTCACGATAGGATACCTCGAGCGTTAGAAGAAACATGACCACAGAAACAGAAATTAAATACTTCGTTTTGATACCCAAATCTGAAATTCAAGAGACTCCTGCGCCAGGCACTTCACCTGAAGCCCCAGGTGGCTTAGGTGAAGGCGAAGCTAGAGAAGGCGATGGTGTGAACTGGAGCGATCCAGATTCAGTTGAAAACGCACCCCACGATCGTCCACACATCGGACAGTTTGAGTTTCCCGAAGACAATGATTCGGTGATCTAATCTTTTATTTGTGGCGTCTTGAAAGCTCGGTCGTTACCTCTTCGATTGAAGTCCCTTTTTGTGCTAAAAGAACAAGAAGGTGATACAGAAGATCAGCAGATTCACTGACGAGTTTTTTCTTGGTATCGTTTGCTGCGATAACAACTTCTATGGCTTCTTCACCAACTTTCTGAGTAATTCTCGCGAGACCGCTTTCAAACAACTCGGTCGTGTACGATCCCTTTGGCATTTCTTTTTTTCGCTTAAAAATTATAGCTTGCAGTTTAGTTAAGAAATTATCGTTTCCTTCTGGAGGGATAAAGCATGAGCGAGTTCCGGTGTGACAGGTAGGGCCGACAGGGCTTGCAAAGACAACCAAACTATCACCATCGCAATCAGAGTACATGGAAACAAGTTTAAGAAAGTTTCCTGAGGTCTCTCCTTTTGTCCAAAGAGTGTTTCGTGATCGGCTAAAAAAGGTCACTTTTTTCGACGCAAGTGTTTTTTTGATAGATGCCTCGTTCATGTATGCCATCATAAGCACTTCCCGAGTTTCATTGTCTTGCACCACTGCAGCAACTAACCCCTGACCTTTCTGGAAGTTCAGTTTTTTGTAGTTTGCGAGTGATATTTTTTTCTGTGCAGTTTTCATGATATTAGCGTCGAACAGCGATATTATTTTTTGCTAAAAACTCTTTGAGCTTCGGTATCTCGACCAATCCCGTGTGGAATATTCTGGCAGCAAGTGCGGCACCAACATTAGTTTTTTTAAAAACTTCAACGAAATCTTCCATTTTTCCGGCGCCACTCGATGCAATAACGGGAAGATGTACCGCCACTGTGACTGCTTTCAGAAGGTCGATATCATAGCCAATCGATGTTCCGTCCCGGTCGATGCTGTTGACTAAGAGTTCTCCGGCCCCTCGCTGTTCCATGTCTTTGACAAACGTGAGCATATCAATCCCCGTCGCTTCACGACCTCCCTTGACGTATATTTCCCAATTCGTACTGCTCTTCTTCGGATCAACAGATACAACAATGCATTGTGAGCCGAATTCTTGGGAGGCCTCAGAAACAAGCGCCGGGTTCTTTACTGCGGCTGAGCCGATAGAAACTTTATCGGCCCCGGATCGGAGAAGACGGCGAATGTCCTCGATATTTTTAATGCCTCCACCAACAGTGAGTGGAATGTTGATCTTGGCTGCAATTTTTTCTATGAGTTTGTAAAACGGTTCGACCGCATCAACTGTGGCTTGAATATCGAGAATAATTATCTCGTCAGCACCTTCCTGGCTATATCGTTCTGCAATTACTACCGGGTCGCCCGCATCTACGAGACCCACGAAGTTGCTGCCTTTAACAACACGACCATCTTTGATATCGAGACAGGGAATTATTCTTTTAGTAAGAGTTGTTTTCATGGGTTTAATTCAGCGCTTCATTTATTTCAGAAAGTGAAATTTTTTCGTCGAGCAAGGCTTTTCCGACCACAACGCCATCGAGACCTGCTTTCATGGCGGCGGCACACTGCGCTGCTGTGGCTACTCCGCCGGACAGGATAACTTCAAAACCGAAAGATTTTACTTCGTTACCTAGTTCAAACCCGGGCCCTTGGTCCATGCCATCGAGCTCCTTTGCAGTTACGAGAGTTTTAGTGATACCGATGCCTTTAAGAAGTGCGAGTGCCTTTGCAAACGGTACAGTAACATCGTCCCTCCAGCCGTTTTTCTTCAGGACTTTCTTAGTCTTGTCATTCGAGCTGTAGCCAACGGCGATATCAATGATGAATTTTTCGCCCCCGAACTCTTTTACCAGTTCAGATAAAAATCCTGACTCAAGTTCTTTGTCTATCGCTGCGCCGCCGAGAATCAAGAGATCTGCTTTGTAGTCAGTAAGAACTCGCGCTACATCTTCTTTGGTTCGGGCCCCGCCACCGACTTGCCATGTGACCTTTGTGTTGAATTCTTTTTCAAAGGCTCTAATCGTTTGGCCGAGCTTTTTGAAGAGTTCAGTGTTTACTGGTACGCCATCCTCGGCTCCGGCAAGATCAATCGTATGTATATTGCGCGCGCCTTGGTTGAGGTAATCGAGCACTTTTTCCTCAAGCGAAAATGTGTATTGCCGCTGAACGCGGTTAAAGTCGCCTTGCTCAAGTCGAACAAGCTCGCCGTTCTTGTACACATCAATGGCGGGAATGACTTTAAAATTTGAGTTGGTCGTTTTCATTGTATTTCTTTGATGAAGTTGCGTAGTAATTGTTCGCCGTCGTTGCCTGATTTTTCAGGATGGAACTGTACGCCATAGAAGTTTTTGTACCGGACGGCAGAGGTGAAGGGAAGTCCGTATTTTGTGACACCGATCGTGTCTTCCTGCGAAGCTTCACAATAATACGAGTGCACAAAATAAAAAGGAGATTTGTTTTTAATGTTTTTAAACAAAGGTTCATTTTTCTTGATTTCAACTTCGCTCCAGCCGATATTCGGCACCATGACTTCGCTTTTTGGCAGCATGCGGACTGTTCCTTTGATTACGCCGAGAGTTGCAGTGTCTTCTTCTTCAGAGCAGTCAAAGAGGAGCTGCATGCCGAGACAAATTCCGAGGCACGGAGCCGTGATCCTCGGTATGACGTCGGTTAGTTTATATTCAGCAAGAGCTTTCATTGCTTGTGACGCGCTGCCCACTCCCGGGAAAATAACTTTCTCAGCACTGAGGATGATTTCAGGGTCGCTTGTCACGACAAACTCACATCCGATCTTTGTGAGAGCGTTTACAACGGATCGGATGTTGCTTGAATTGTAGTCGATGACGGCGATCATATTTCCAGTGAGTTATTTAGTTTGAACAGATTCGTGATTGTTTTTTCGGTAAAGATGGAAAGCGCGATAGAGTACAGAGAGTCAGCATCTTCGTTTGTAGGTGCGACAACTATAATTACATTTTCACCTGTTTTCATTTTTCCAATACGCGTAGAGTATCCAAGCTCCTGAATTGGAGCTAAGAAGAGGAGGTCGTAATCAGGAAATGTTTTTTTCTCGTTTTCTCCCCTGACCCATACGAGAGCCGAAAGGTCTCCGGTGTAGAGTTTCCATCCCGCTGTCACAGCAGCTGGATATGAAGTCAATTCAAAGCCCGTACGTCCTGCTTTTTCAAGTTCGTTTTTGAAAAGTCCTTCCTGTCCCGATTTGTAGTCGTAGAAGTCAATACGAAAATTCTTTTGGTTTTCGAGGGTCGGTTTCTGAATGGAAATGTTCTCTGGACCCGTCTGAAAGATTTCACCGCTTGAAATAAGATTCCAAGAGTACTTGAGGATTCCCTCAGGGTTGGTAAAGCCAACCATAACGCCCCAGGTGTCCGTTCCTTTGACTAAGGAACTTGAGCCGTCGATGGGGTCAATAATGAGCGTCCAGGTGTTTTTCTTGACTGTATTTGCCGTACCTTCTTCTCCTTTGATTGAGCACAGCTCTTTGAGCGGCGATGCTTTGAAACAATCAACAATCATTTGCTCGAGCCTCGTGTCGGCTTCGGTGACAAGCGTGCCGTCGTTCTTTTTGGCAACGATGCTCTCGTCTCCGGAGAGAATAAGATTTTGAATATTTTTTGCATAGGCAAGCATCTCACTTTTTGGGAGAGAATCAAAAAAACTTTTTGCCATTTCTTGGGTAATTGTGTTCATGGTGTTACTTCAATTTGGATAGCTCATCTTTTAGATATTCGAGACTCGGGAGTCCTGTCATTTGGTTCAGCATGATGACGAGTGGAAGCAATCCCGTTCCGCGTCCGTCCTTTGCGTCGAGCAGTTTTGGTATGTTAATTGTGAGGAGCGGACAGCCCGAAAGTGCATCCTGTAAACGTTGAACCTCTTTCGGCATTGAAGCTCCCATGCGGGCGGCTTCCTTGAAAAGAGGAAGGATTCGAGCATCAATGATCGTTCTGGCGATTTTCTCGTGTTCCTTGTAAAGGGGAGTTGAGTTAAAGTCTACTTCTGCAAAAATAATATTTTTTTCAGAATCAGATCGGAAAGCCGCTGTTTTTAATTTCGGATCAAAATACATGCCGCCCATTATCATGTACCCGATGTGAGCAAGTGCTTTTGTTTCAGAGAGGGCGACAGGGTTTTCTCCGGCGAATGCCGGATCAAATAACAAAGCGCTTTTTTCATCAATAAACATGTTCCCGGAATGGTCGTCGCCGTGGGAAATGACAGTGAACGATTTTTCTTCTCCGGTATACGCAAGGGAGTTTCGAGCCGAATTGATAATCTCAGCCAGTGTTTTTTCAAACAAAGTACCGTTGATGCTCCATTTTGCGTTTTTAAGAACATTCCACGCGATCGGTTCAAACAGACCGGGTAATGCAAATATAGTTTCGTCTCTATACCAATCATCGACACGGCCGCCTTCTTTAAATCTTTTCAAAAAGAGTGTTTGAACTGGCGCATTTTGAGCCTCCCTTGTACTGCTTTCTTTAAGTGTTGGAAGGGTCGCAGAGCCGATGTTTTTCTGTGTTTCATTGAATATTACGAGAAGCGGCGGTGTAATCTTATTTTCATCCGCGTAGCTCTCCTCAATTAAATTAAAGAACGATAGAGTTTGGATATTTGGATATACAAGAAGAGGGTAGTTGGGGTCGATATTTTTTGTGAGTGGCGAGAGAATCGGCCACCCCGCGGTTTCCAATAGTTTTGCATTCGCATACTCCTTGTCATCGCCCAACACACTTTGCCCGGAAGTATTTGCCTCAATATGCACTTTTAAGAATACCGCTGTCTCTTTTGTGTCAAATACCATTTTTGCACTCGCAATAATTGAATTGAGAGACACTTTGGAGCGAAGAAGTGTAAGATCTTTTACTTCCGCATTTCCGCTCATTGCGTTTTTAACATACAAAGTAAAAGCATCTACGGCTTCTTGCCCAAGTCGGTCGCCCATCTCGCTGCCGCCAATTGTAGAAGCGAGCAGTACTTTATGAAGTTTTTGAGCGCTTGTTTCCATACGTTACTTATATTTTGCCTTGATGGCGTCGACGACAGTACGGAGAGCTGTGTTTTCTTTTTGACTCTCGATTGGTTTACCCGCAAGCATATATGTTGTCTGCATGGCGTTGTAGTGCGACGGAAGAAGTTCACAGACGGCGAGTTCCATGCATACATCGAGGCCGTCGGTTGCGTTTTCGTTTTTAATTGTCATAACCTCGACTTCCTTCAGGAACATTTTTGGTGTTGTGCCCCCTGACTGCATTTTGCCGTTAGGACCAGTTGGCAAAGTTGCGTGGTAGGTGCCTCCGTAGTTTGCTCGGCCGGTAGACATGAACATTGCACTGGTATCAATATCGTTGAGTGATACGGAAGGACTGTTTGCAACTCGTGAATACTGACCTGGGTTTCGCATATAGAGGCCGACGTGTTCGCCTCCATAAATGTTGGCAATTTCAATCATTTCGGCTGGGGATGATGCAACAATGATCGCGCTTGCTCGGCGGAATGCCTCGTTGATAACGTCTTTGCGTTCTTCAATCGCTACAAACTGAAAGATGATATCTTGAATTTGCTCAGCAATCTTCGGCGAGTCGGTAACGACAAGTCCGGCAGACGTTTCTCCGTGTTCACACTCGGTGAGAATATCTCGTGCAGCCATAATGATTGCTTCCAGAGACGCGCCGTTTTCGACGAGGGCAACCTGCTCAGAAGGGCCGCCGATAGCGTCGGTGTAGAGACCTTTCTCACGCGCAATCATTTTTCCTGCCTGTGTGATGGTGCTTCCAGGACCGACGGCCATTTCGACTGGCTTGATCGTTTCGGTACCGTAAGTCATTGCTGCAATGGCTTGTGCGCCTCCAATGCGATAAAACTCAGTAGCGCCTGCTTCCTTACCTGCAACAATAATCTCCGGATCAAGTTCGGTTGGCGGGTAGAACACGGCAATACGCTTAACACCGGCACAGGCTGCTGACTGCACAAGCATTCCTGAAACGATCGGAAGCGGCACCTGACCTGCAGGTACGTAGCACCCAACGCTCTGTCGGGGAACTGCAATGTACGAAGCAGTGAATCCGGGACCACGCTCGATGGTGACGTCCTTGTTTTCTTTTTCCATGAGGGCATCACCGATTTTCTTTACTCCGCGCACGTATTCCTGAATAGTCTTGAGACCTTTTTCATCAACTTTTTTATAAGCTTTAGCAATTTCTGCGTCAGATACTTTCAGGTTGTTTGTGCTGTAAGTTTCAGGAGTGAGCTTCTTGTTGTATTTGAGTTCAAGATCAATGATTGCCTGATTGCCTCCCGTGCGAACACTCTCAAATATTTCTCGAGCCGTAGGAAGAAATCCTTCAAGCGCGTTCTGGTTACGGTTAAAGATTCGCTTCATTGTTTCTTGGTCTTTCTGTAATGCATCCCAAGTAATAATGGGAAGACGGTTTTCGTTGTTTGTATTCATACTTTTATTTTTATATTTATAATTCGATTAACTTTTGATCCAATTTCTAATTCGTAAAAAGGCTTCCTTGATATTTTCACTTGATGCGGCAAATGATAGCCGCACAAAACCTTCACCCGAGGGACCAAACGCGCTACCCGGAATGGTTGCAACTCCGGCTTCGTCCAAGAGTTTTAAACAGAAGTCTCGAGAAGAAAGTTTCTCTTTATTGAATTTAACGAAGAGGTAGTAGGCGCCTTCGGGAACTGTGTACGCAAAGAGCTCTGGTACGGTATCAAGCTCGGCCATCATCAGCGCTCGCTGTTCCTCAAGTTTTGTTTTGATCTCAATCACTGCAGGGTTCTCCGGATCAGACAGCGCGGCAAGAGCTGCGTATTGGGAAACTGTTGGAGCGGAGATCACCATCGCATCGTGCACTTTGGCGATTGCTTCGATGGTCTCCGGTGATGCGGCTACATAGCCTACGCGCCAGCCAGTCATGGCAAATTGTTTGGAGAAACTTGTGCACACAACAAGCTGGTCGAAGATCTCAGGATACTCAAGCAAACTTGTGTTTTTCTTTCCGTAGGTGAGAAAGGCATACGTTTCGTCAGCGATGACAATGAATTTGTATTTCTTTGCGAGCGCGACCAGCGTATCGATCTCTTCTTTTGAGAATACTTTTCCTGTGGGATTGCTTGGGTTGCAGATAACGAGGATTTTTGTTCGAGACGTGATTCTCTTGATGATGTCATCAGGGTCAAACGACCAGTTGTCCTCAAAAGACATAGGTACATAGACGGGCACTCCTCCTGCCAAAATGACCTGCTCGATATGTGAGGCATAGTTTGGGTCAAATAGAAGCACTTCATCGCCTTCGTCCAGAAGGGCAGTAAATGTTGCAAACAGTCCTTCCATTCCGCCCACGGTGATAAGGATATTTTCACGTTTTAAGCTTGCTTTAGGATACGTATCGCAAAGCCACCTTGCGATACCGTCACGAAGGTTTGGCATACCAGGCTGTGGCGCGTACAATCCGAGCTTTTTCTCGCTGGAGAGAAGTTCCGTAACGGCGTCACAAATATATTTCGGTGTCGGCACCGAAGGCACGCCCTGACCAAGTGAGATACTTCCTTCCTGAGCAAGTGCCCGCATGTTGAGTTCCTTAATTGCAGATACTGGACACTTTTCTATTTTTTTTGAATATATTGTTTTCATTGTGAGACTTCTAATATTTTTTTCTTTTTATTGTCGATGTGCGGTGACTGAATGAGCATTGCTTTTGATTCGTATACAGTCGCTAATTCTTTAAGTTTGTTTTCTTTTAACGTTCGACCTGTTTGGGTAATGTCACAGATGGCGTCGGCCAGGTTTAGAATTGTTGTAATTTCCACTGAGCCTTTGATCTCGACAATTGAAGCGTGCAGTTTGTTCTCTCGAAGAAATTTACGCAGACTGTTGGGGTGGGAAGTTGCAATTCGTTCGCCTGAGAGGTCTTTTATTTTTTTAATCTTTGAGCGGTAGGGAACAGCGATCACCAGTCGACATCCTCCGAATGCAAGTTGTCTGAGTTCTCTGACATTAAAGTCTGACTCAGTAAGCACATTCGCTCCGACAATTCCGTAATCCGCCGCTCCACTTTGAACGTATTGGGGTATATCGCTGTGGCGGACATGGAGCACTTCGACGTCGTTGTTTTTCGAGGTACTGATGAGTGCTCGTCCTTTTTTATCTTTGAATTCTATTCCTTGGGTTTTAAGGAACTCAAAACTTTCATCACGCAGCCGTCCATCTTTTTGAACTGCGATTCGCGTCTTACTTGTGTGCATAATAATTTCGTATGTAGGAAACAGCCTGGGGGAGCGGAATATTCTTCTGTTCGCCGTCGGACATTCGTTTAATGGTAATAGTGCCGTCTTTCTTTTCTGTTTCTCCGTAGACAAGGACAAACGGAATCTGTTTCTTGTCTGCATATTTCATCTGTTTAGCGAGCTTGGCTGGTTCGAAATACATTTCTGCATTCATTCCTGATTTTCTAAGGTCGCCAAGGAGTCGAACGGACTCAGGCAGTGTCTCATTGTTAAAATAGGTGACGAGGACTTGTGAGTTGAGTGATACTTCCTTGAGAAGGCCAAGATCTTCCATGGCAACTAGGATACGATCAAATCCGAATGCCACTCCCACTCCGCTGAACTGTTCAGGAGAAAACATAGCGCAGAGGTCGTCATAGCGTCCTCCGGCACATACTGCTCCGATCGCCACCTCGGGACTAAATACTTCAAAAATGATTCCGGTGTAATAGTCGAGACCGCGGGCGAGACTTGGGTCAAAGAATAGGTTTTCTTCCTTAATTCCATAAAGCTCCGTAAGTTTTACAAATTCTTCAATCTCAGCTGTGTCATATTTTTTCAGCGCTGATATTTTTTCTTTTGAATTGCCTGCTGTTGTGATGACATTGAGTAGTTCCTTTGATTTCTCGACTCCAATGTACGGACTAAGTTCTTCGGTAACTCCTTTTACTCCAACCTTGTCGAGCTTATCGAGAATTCGCATGGTCGAGGCTTGGTCATCTCCTTTAATCTTAAGATCGGCGAGAATACTGTTGAGCAGCCGGCGGCTATTAAACTTTATGACAAAATTTTTGAAGCCAAGTGTCTTAAAGACGCTTTGTATGGCTGCAGCAATTTCTGCTTCGGCCATCAAGTTTTTTGTCCCAATAATGTCGATATCACACTGATAGAATTCGCGATAACGGCCTTTGCCGGGACGATCTCCTCGCCATACTGGGCCAACTTGGTAGCGCTTGAACGGCATCGGGAGTGTTTTGTAGTTTGCAGCCACAACACGGGCAAATGGCACTGTCTGGTCGTAGCGAAGCGCTATGTCACGGTCGCCGTTGTCTTTGAAGCGGTAGACGAGCTTTGTGGCCTCTTCTCCGTATTTACCGAGAATAGTTTCTGCGTATTCGATTGCGGGAGTTTGAATCGAGTCGTATCCGAAGCTGCTAAAAACAGATTTTATTTTTCCAAGCATGAAATCACGCTTGGCCATGTCTTCAGGTAAAAAGTCCCGTGTTCCTTGCAGTATTTTTGGTTCAATATATTTTTTCATAATAGTTTGGATTAATAGATGCATAAAAAAAGCCCTTCCGGTCGGGAAGGGGTTAGCTTCTAAAATATTCTGCTTAGTTCTGCTTGCGCAGAGACAACCCTTTCCCAACCGGAGTATGAGAATGGTGATGATGCTGTGATGCAGTTTTAAGAGCAGGGGATTTAGCTATTCTAGAAAGTACAAGACGGTACCCGCCAAGCGAGCCCTTAAGCCATTTTGAAATGCGGGCGATTGTGGTGGAAGAGAGGCCAGTGTTTTCGATGATGGTGTTGTACTGTACGCGGCGAGAGAGAAGGCGAGCTGCTTCAAGGCGACGGCCGAATTCTTCGATTTCTCCTTGGGTCATAAGATCGCGCAAAAAGCATTCCGCTTCGTCCTTGTTCTTAAGCGAGAGTAGGGCCGTGATGAGCTGTTTGTTTTCTTTTGTATCCCAATCGAACCTCATATATGTTCACTTTATCAAACTAAAGTACTTTAGTCAAGTAAAGCGGAACCTGGGTGTGGATATGTCAAAAAAACCTTGAAATATCAAGATAAAATTAGGACATAACAAGCAAAGGTGCTAGGGTAAGTGTCTTACCAACCAGAACTTCTGGAAATGGCGCATTTCTTCGTTGCATCGCTCGTTTGATCCCTCAACGTAGCTCTAAGTACGTCTTGGTCTCAAGCCTCCCTCGCGCCTTGAACTGCATCCATTTGCAAAATTTC
>CAZRTW010000023.1:0-261 GCA_964603145.1 uncultured Candidatus Saccharibacteria bacterium
CTGCACACCTAGATATTCCATTTCTCGAGTGTGATGCGGAAGAAAAATATAAAAATGCTGTTGCAGATTACATGATCGAAGAATACCGAAGAGGCCGTACTCCAAATCCTGATGTAATGTGCAATCGCGAAATTAAATTCGGTGTATTCTGGGATTTTGCAAAGAAACACGGTGCGGATTTTATTGCGACTGGACATTATGCAGAGAATCGAAACGGGGCACTTGCAAAAGCAATTGATCCAGCAAAGGATCAGTCGTACT
>CAZRTW010000023.1:271-11639 GCA_964603145.1 uncultured Candidatus Saccharibacteria bacterium
ATTACTCCCACTACGAGAAAACTCTTCTATTCCAAGAAGATCTCGAACACGTGCTTTTCCCGCTCGGTGATAAAAAGAAAACCGAGGTGCGCGAGCTCGCAAAGAAATTTGGGTTACCGACTGCTTCAAAAAAGGATAGTCAGGGGATTTGTATGCTTGGAGACCTCAATCTCAAAGATTTCCTCTCTCACTATATTCCAGCAGTGCGTGGCGATGTCTTAAATGAAGAAGGCGAGGTAATAGGTCATCACGATGGCGCAGTATTCCTCACGCTTGGCGAGCGTCATGGATTTACAATCACAAAAAAGACCCCGAACGATGGACGCTACTATATTGCCGGGCGTGATATCGAAAAAAACACAATCAGTGTTTCCCACAGGTCAGACCTGGGGGAAAACACAGGTCCGACCTGTGGGAAGAAAGAACATACACTTAGTCGAATCTCATGGGTTTCTGCCTCGCCTGAAAAAGGGAAAAAATATGAAGCTCAAATCCGATATCATGGTGAATATTTGCCATGTTTTTTTGATGGAGAGAAGGTCATTTTTGAAACAGAGGTTCTGATAGCTCCTGGTCAATCAGTGGTCATCTATGACGGCGATGCCTGTTTGGGTGGTGGAATCATTGCTTAGCATACGCGCTTCGGATAAAATATAAGTATGTTTACATCACTTACTATTGACCCCGAAGCACTTAGTATCTTTTTAAAACTCTCCGCAGCGATTTTCTGTGGCGCACTCATTGGAACAGAGCGCGTGATCTCGCATAAATCTGCCGGCATGCGCACCTACGCACTCGTCGCAATGGGCGCTGCACTTTTTGTGATCATCGGAGACATTATTTTTCGCCAGTATATTGGCGAAGGATTCATTGCAGACAATCCGCTCCAGATACCTTCCATGATTATCTCCGGTATTGGATTTATGGGTGCAGGTATGATTATTTTCAGAAACGATGGCGTTATGGGTCTTACCTCAGCTTCAGGTTTTTGGGTTGCAGCTGGTATCGGCATCGCGTGTGGCTACGGTCTTTTCACAGTCTCATTCATGGCTACACTTCTTGTACTCTTTGTATTCATCATTCTCTGGCATGTTGAGAAGCATGTTAAAAAATATGTGGCCGGATCATCTGACAGTGCCCGTATGAAGGAATAAAAATTTTATTAAGAAATTCTAAAGATAAAACCCCAACCTGAAAGTTGGGGTTTTATCTTTTTAGATTTTTTTGCTATTATCCGAATATATGATGACCTCGGAAGAGATCCGGAAGCGATTTTTAGACTTTTTTGCAAAGCGTGGTCATGCGGTCATTCCGTCAGCACCCCTCGTCCCACTTAACGATCCTTCGGTTCTGTTTAACACGGCGGGTATGCAGCCCCTTGTGCCGTACCTCCTTGGCCAAAAGCACCCTAAGGGCGCCCGTCTTGCCAATTCGCAGAAATGCGTGCGCACCGTTGATATTGATGAAGTTGGCGATAATCGCCACCTGACATTTTTTGAAATGCTCGGCAATTGGTCTCTTGGTGACTATTTCAAAGAGGAGGCAATCGCATGGAGCTATGAATTTCTCACATCGAAGGATGAGGGACTCGGTCTCGATCCGGCACATCTCTACGTGACCGTGTTTGCCGGTGACGATGTTTCTCCGCGCGATGACGAAGCAGCTTCAATTTGGAAAAAATATATGCCGGAGGATCGTATCTACTATTTGCCAGCAAAAAACAACTGGTGGAGTCCGGGAGATAACGGTCCATGCGGTCCTGATACAGAAATTTTTTATGACCTGCGCGGCACACTTGGCGACATGACGCACGATGAATTTGTTACAGCAGATGATGCCGGTAAGGTTGTCGAAATCTGGAACAACGTTTTCATGACATATGAAGCGAAGGATAAAAAAATTATTGGCAGTCTCAAACAGCAAAATATTGATACTGGAATGGGGCTCGAGCGCATCGTGATGGTCGCGCAGGGAGTATATACAGTTTTCGAAACTGATTTTTTTGCCCCCGTGATCGAAATACTTAAGGAAAAATCAAAAGACTATCACGATATGAGTGCTAACATTGTGGCCGACCATTTCCGAACAGCGCTTATGATGAGCGCTGACGGAGTTATTCCGGCAAATAAAAATGCAGGATATATCATGCGTCGTCTTATCCGCCGTGGCTGGTCTCATGCTCGCCACTTGAGTACTGATATAGCAGCAAAGGATCTTGTTGAAATTCTCGATTATTACGCGCTTATTTATAAGGACGCGTATCCGGAAATCTCTGCAGTCAAAGAAAAAAATTATGACGTCATTCTCGGTGAAATCGAAAGTTTCGGAAAAACACTTGAACAAGGATTGAAAGAATTTGAAAAAGGGGAGGACCCGTTCATTCTCGCTACCACGTATGGCTTTCCTATAGAACTTACCGTTGAGCTCGCAAAAGAATCCGGTCGCACTATAGATATGGCCGATTTTGAAGCGAAAATGAAAGAGCACCAGAAGCTCTCTCAAACTGCATCAGCAGGAATGTTTAAAGGCGGTCTTGCAAATCACAACGAAAAAACTATCCGTCTCCATACGGCGCACCACCTTCTTCTCTCAGCGCTCCAAGAAGTACTCGGAAAAGAAGTGAAGCAGCGCGGATCAAATATTACGGAAGAGCGTCTTCGCATCGATTTCTCGTTTGATAGAAAAATGACCGATGAAGAAAAAAAGCGTGTGGAAGGCATTGTGAACGCTCGCATAGAAGCAAAACTAAATGTTATCCGACGCGAAATGCCACGCGAGGAAGCTGAAAAGATCGGTGCTGAAATGGAATTCGGCGTGAAATATCCAGACACCGTTTCTGTCTACTTTATTGAAGAGAAAGAGGGTAGCGCAATCTCCAAAGAATTCTGTGGCGGTCCTCATGTAGCCAACACAGGCGAGCTTGGTCATTTCAAACTTCAAAAAGAAGAGGCCTCATCACAAGGCGTCCGTCGCATCAAGGCCGTGCTTGAATAAAATATGGAACAATTCCCCGGATTCAATTCATTTAACTCTCCAAACTTAGATAATAATTTTGAGAGGCCTGTCTCACCTGGAATTAAAAAATTTACAACGGAACAATTCGCGAAACAGCTTGAGAGTCTTGATTTGGAAAGGCAACAGGAAATCGCAGCGGTCGGCTATTTTTTAATCAGGCAAAGAACCGAAAGTTTAGGTATAGAGATTAAAGATTTTGAACTCTCGTCTGTGGTGACTGATGAGGAATACTTTGATCATTTTCGATCAGATTTTCTTTACAGTACTCACTTAGAGAATGCTAGTGCTGTGTATGATCGCCGACTAAACAAAATTGCGTCAAATGGAAACGGCCTTTCACTATCAAACGCAACGCATGAAATGGAACATTATGTCAGCGACAAGCAAAATACTCAGACTATCGGAGTTAATGAAAAAATGCACAGGACTGGTTTTGATCTTTATTATGTTCCAGGAGAATCCAAGCCCGACGAAGCAGGCCGAAGTTATTTTGGACTTTTTAATGAAGGAATAACTGAAATGATATCCCATGATCTTTGTGATGGTATAACAACAGAAAAACTTGGTAGTCTGTATAAAGGAATATTTCCTCAAAAAGCAAAACAAAATTTAGAAAACTCAAAAGCTGATTACGAAGATTGGTTAAAAAAAATAGCAGTAACAGAAAAAGAGATTCAAGAAAAAGAACTTGCTGAATTTACACCTTTTATCGCTCAAATAACCGACGAAAAGGAAATAGAAAAATATACTAAAGCTCATATCGGCAGAATGGGAATGTGTCAGAGAATGCGCGAGTCAAGAAAAAAAGATCTTGAATATATGGAGATTTTACCCTTTGCTCCTAATGAGGACCCGCTTGAAAATAAAGATATGGTTGCGTACTCTCACATGGTAGAACTTTTACCACCGCTTTTAAATGGTATTGCTCGAAAAAAAGCGAAAGAGAAAAATTCTTCTTTTGAAATGGAAAGAGTTGAGGCCTGGAAGGATTTACAAAGGGCTTATTTTAGCGGCGACACGGCTTACTTAAATGTTCTCGAGTCTACTTTTGGCAAAGGATTTCTTAAAAAATTAGCAAATCTGGATTATAAACAGATTGTTATTGATGAAGAAAACGAAACAACTACATGGAAGGAGTATGACGAGATTAAATCGATTATCGAATCTGCGGCCTAGTCATCTAGTGTTTAAGTAAATTCCCAGTTTAATACTGTATACCGCATACTAAATACTGTATACTATATCCGTATGAGTCTTTTTGGCCTTTTCTCTTCAGCAAAAAAAAGCGAAACGGTTCTTATCGTTTCTATTGGAAGCGCAACAGTCGCTACTGCTTTTATTTCTATTGATAAAGGCGTCACGAAAGTGAATGGAATTTCAACAGCAGATATTTCTGTTCTTTCCGATCTCACACTAGAGCGCTTCGAAAAAGAAATGGAAAAGGCACTTCGAAAGGCGCTCGCAGGACTTTCAAAATTCCGCACACATGCACCGGACCGTGTAACCGTGTTTTTCTCGTCTCCATGGTATGCGTCTCAGGTGCGTGTTGCAAAAATGTCGCGACCTCAGCCATTTGTTGTAACAAAAACGCTCATCAACGATATGATCGCGCGGGAACTCAAAGCTTTCGAAGACGAAGAAATAACTGCGAAGTCAGGTAACACAAAGCCACTACGAGCAATCGAATCAAAAGTCATTCAAGTAAAGCTAAATGGCTATGCAACAACGGATCCGATTAATCTATCGGCAACCGAGATGGAAATTTCAATTTTTCTCTCTGTTGCAGAGGAAGCAACGCTCGTGCACGTAGAGGATATTCTCCAGTCGCAATATCATAAGCCGATCACGTTCTCAACATTTCTCTCCGCATCATTTATTGTTACTCGGGATTTCTTCCCACATCAGAATGATTACCTTCTTGTCGATATTGGCGGGGAAGTTACAGACATCACGCTTGTCCGAGATTTCGCTCTTGTGCAATCAATATCAATTCCATTTGGTCGCAATTATGTGCTCCGAAAACTTGCCTCCGCACTGAGACGCAGTGTTCCAGAAGCAATCTCACTCTGCAATCTCTATATGGAGGACAAGGTGGAGAGCAGTATGAAAGAAGCATGCACAAAAATTTTCGAGGACATCAAGACTGGCTGGCTTGATGCGTTTCAAAAAGCACTTTTTTCCGTCTCAAACGAACTTTCACTTCCTGATACCGTCTTTGTTTCCGTGAACCCAGATGTTGAATCGTGGTTTATTGATACGATCCGTAAAGAAAAATTTAACCAATACGCGCTTACAGAAAAAGAATTTAAAGTTGCTGTTCTAAATAGTGCTGTTTTTCATGGACACCTAGAATGGAAAGACGACGTTCCGCGTAATTCGTGTATAATTATAGAAGCGCTCGCATGTAGCCGTCTTGCCGAACATGCTCGACCCCTTGGAGAAAGTAAGGATAGAGAGAAGAATAAAAAGTAGTTTTTAAAATACTATGCCACCAAAGAAAAATTTATTTGAAGATATCAAGCCAATCACGCGTCGCGGTAACGCGCCAATTACAGAGCGGCGTGTTGAATCAAGACCTACGCCGACTCCAATCCCAGTCACACCACCACCTCCACCACCAAAGGCAGAACCACTTCCAAAAATTGTGCCGTATGAACCGGAACCACCACGACGCACTTCTAAATACGCTCTGTGGTACCTTGCCGCAATTTGTGTGATCGGTTTTTTGTTCTCACTCTCATTTCTCTTTGAGAGCGCGACAGTGTCTGTTACCCCGAAAAAAATGGTACTGGCTTTTGATGCAACCGATGTATTCACGGCGGTAAAAGATAGCACAACAACAGGCGACATTGTATTCACGCAAATGACACTCTCTGGCGACGATTCAATGAAACTCCCGTCGACTACTTCAAAAACAGAGAGTATTGCTGCAAAAGGCACTGTCCGTATTTACAATGAATATGCAACTACTGCCCAAAAATTGGTGAAGGGGACACGTCTCGCCACACCAGCGGGGAAAATCTACCGCATCAATACCGCGGTCACTATTCCAGGATATACAAAGCGGGGAACAACCGTTACACCAGGATCGGTCAGTGTTTCTGTGACCGCCGACGATGAAGGTGAGGAAGGCAATATTGATCACGCAGACTTCACGCTCCCTGGATTTGCCGGAAAACCACAAGCAACAAAAATTTATGGACGAACCGAAACTGCAATTTCTGGCGGACTCTCTGGAACGATCTACTCAATTTCACAAGATGCAGCAAACGCAGCCCTTACAACGCTTCAGAAAAAGTTGAAAGACTCACTTATTGCTAAGGCTAAGGTGCAGGTTCCGGACGGATATATTTTTTATGATGGCGCAACGATATTTGTCACAGACGACAGCGTTAAGGCACCATACTCAAAGACACAGGAAGTTCCTCTTGCGCTACATGGAACACTCACCGTTCTTCTTATTAAAGAAGACACACTTGCTGGTGCAGTTGCGGGCAAGATGCTTAGCCAATATCAAAATGAGGCGATCGCCATTCCAAAACTTTCCGCTCTAACATTTGTGCCATCTGACACACTTGGAGCAGAGGATAAGTCTGTAATGTTTAGTCTCTCTGGTTCTGCTTCTGTGATCTGGACAGTCAATGCTGACGAGATTAAATCAGCGCTCGCCGGTACCAAGAAAGATACTTTCCAGACTATCCTTGCCGAAAATAAAGCCATTGATAAGGCCGAACTTATTCTTAAACCGTTCTGGAAACAGTCGTTCCCTAAGGATGCAAGTCGCATTGATGTAGTAGTCCAAAAGCCCGAAGCTTAGGACAAAAGGCACAGTCAAGGGGCGGCTTTTCAAGCCGCCCCTTGACTCCTTGCCTCTTATTTGTTAGTCTAAAAATCACCTATCAAATGGTAAGCACAAACGCAGACGAAAAACCAGTTCAGGGCGTCATCATCGATGCGCTACCGAACTTAAACTTTAAAGTTGAACTTTCTGAGGGAGTCTTCACGCTTGCATACGTAAGCGGAAAAATGAGACTTCACCGGATCAAGGTTTTAGTCGGAGACAAGGTAGAACTTGTTCTCTCTCCTGACGGAGCGAGAGGTCGGATTACCCGACGCCTCTAGCATAAAGCACATGTAGCGCATGTGCCGGCGACTCTTCATGGGTTGCCACGTTTACGTTTAGTAAGAAAAACAATTTTTATACAAGTCACAAAAATAATATGAAAGTACGAGCCCGAGTAAAAAAGATGTGTGAAAAATGTAAGATCGTCCGACGCGCTCGACATCTGCGTGTTATCTGCGACAACCCTAAGCACAAGCAGAAACAGTAAGATTTCTTTAGCTAATAATTTTAATTATAAATTTTTATTAAATCACATGCGTATTTCAGGTATTACCATCCCAGATAACAAGCGACTCGAGTTTGGACTCACAGCCATCTACGGTCTTGGTCGTTCAACATCAGTAAAGATTTTGAAAGAGGCAGGCGTTTCAGAATTGAAAAAGCCATCTGAAATCTCAGCTGACGAAGAAAATGCTATTCGTAAGATCATCGAAGGCATGAAGACAGAAGGAACGCTCAAGCGTGAAATTTCTGCGAACGTTAAGCGCTTGAAAGATATCAAGGCATACCGTGGAAATCGCCACATGCGCAAACTTCCAGTTAAAGGACAGCGCACAAAGACCAACTCCCGAACCGTTCGCGGTAACGTTCGAAAGACGATGGGAAGCGGTAAGCGTAAGCTTGAAAAGACATAGTCCGTATATAGCTCTATTCACTAACTACTATCAGCACGCATTTTATGCCAAAGAAAACTACAACAACTGAAGAGGTCAAAACAGAAGCAGCTGCACCAGCAGCAGCTCCAGCTGTGAAAGTTCCAAAAAAGAAGCTTGCTTCTGGAACGCTTCACATCCAAGCTACGTTCAACAACACGAAGGTTGTTTTCTCTGACAAAGAGGGAGGAACGCTTTTCTGGTCATCATCAGGCTCACTCGGATTTAAGGGTGCAAAGAAGGGAACTCCATTCGCAGCATCTAAAGTTGGAGAAACTGTCGGTGAAAAAGTTGCCGCTCTTGGAATCAAGGAAGCAGATGTTGTTGTTAAAGGAGTCGGTTCAGGACGTGAACCTGCGATCCGCGGGTTCATGAGTCATGGTATCGAGATCACTGGTATTAAGGATGCTACTCCGGTCCCACACAACGGTCCAAAGGCAAAGAAGCCTCGTCGCGTATAATTTTTTATTTTTGTTATTACTAATCAGATTTATTTATGCAAATTGGTCCACGATATAAAATAGCTCGCCGCCTCGGTCCTGCAGTCTTCGAAAAGACACAGACACAGAAGTTCCAGCTTTCTGAAGCGCGTCACGCAAAAAAGAAGGGTGACAAGCGTCCAAAGGCTCTTTCTGACTTCGGTCTTCAATTGATCGAAAAGCAGCGTGTCCGTTTTTCATACGGAATCACTGAGCGACAGCTCTCTAACTACGTTGCGAAAGCGAGCGAGACAAAGGGTGGCAACACTTCTGAAAAACTCTACGGCCTCCTTGAAACTCGTCTTGATAACGTAGTCTATCGTCTTGGCATTGCACACACACGCCGTCTTGCTCGCCAGATGGTCTCACACGGACACTTCCTCGTGAACGGAAAGCGCACAACAGTTCCGTCATACACCGTAACAGTGGGAGACATCGTCACTCCTCGCGAAGGCAGTAAGAAAAGCGTTCTCTTTGCAAACCTCCCAAAGAAGCTCGAAAATTATTCAGTACCAAAATGGCTTAAGTTCGATGCTGACAAAATTAACGCCGAAGTAGTTGGTGCTCCAGCTCTCGAAACTGGTGGTGCGTTTAACCTCAACACAGTGCTCGAGTACTACAGCCGATAATAATTTAGTAAGTTTTGTTCTCGTGAAAATTAGCATTAATTTTTTTTAAACTATGTCGGATCACAACATCATTCTTCCATCGAAGCCTCGCGTCGTCTCTGAAGACGGCATGAAGGGCGTGTATGAAATCGACGGCCTCTATCCTGGGTATGGCCATACGCTCGGCAACTCTCTTCGCCGAATCGTGCTTTCATCTCTCTCAGGTGCTGCTATCACGTCTGTAAAAATTGACGGTGCTGCGCATGAATTTTCAACTCTCGAAGGCGTCAAGGAAGACGTTGTGCTTATTCTCCTTCACCTCAAGAAGGTCCGCTTTAAGATGACTTCTGATGAGCCACAGATTGCAACGCTTTCTGTTAAAGGCGCAAAGAAGGTAACTGCCGGAGATTTCTCTGTTGCAGGTCAGCTTGAAGTATTGAACCCTGAACTCTACATTGCAGAACTCACTGATAAGAATGCAAATCTTAGCGTTGAAGTTCGCGTTGAAAAAGGTCTTGGCTTCATGCCACGAGAAATGCATGAAAAGGGCAAGGTAGAAATCGGCACAATTGCTGTTGATGCTATCTTCACTCCAATCCGCCGCGTATCATACGAGGTTGAAAACATGCGCGTGGGTGATAAGACAAACCACAACCGCCTTCGCATGCTTATTGAAACTGACGGAACTATTTCTCCGCGCGATGCATTTGAAAGTTCAATTCAGATCATGATCAACCAGCTTTCTGCAATCCTCGGATTTTCTGAAGATATGATCGCAGCTGCTACAACACCAGGAGTTGCTGATGCAACTATGGTAGACGGCGATGAGAACAAAGACGACCTTAGCGAAGTTCTCAAGACCCGCATTGATACACTTGATTTCTCAACCCGCACATTGAATGCCCTCACCGACGCCGGCATTCGAACACTTGGCGGCCTTGCTCGCAAGAAGAAAGAAGATCTTCTTGAGATCGAAGGTATGGGAGAGAAAGGAATCCAGGAAATTAAGCGTATCTTGTCTAACTACGGCATTACGCTCAAGTAATTATTTAATTGAATTTTATTTAACCAATGAGACACGCAAACAAAAATCGAAAATTCGGACGAGAGCAGAAAGTCAGAAATACCTTCTTGACTGGTCTTGCGCTTGATCTCATTCGTCACGGAAAGATCACTACAACAGAAGCTCGCGCCAAAGAACTCCGCAAGGTTATCGAACCTATGGTTACACTCGCAAAGAAAGGAGATACTGCAAGTCACCGTCTCGCCGTCTCCCGTCTTCTTAACCGAAAGACTGAAACTAAGAAGCTTTTTGAAGTTATTGCTCCGAATTACAAGGACCGGAGAGGTGGCTACACACGCGTGATCAAGCTCCCAGTTCGAAAGAGCGATGCGTCAAAGATGGCGATGATCGAATTTGTATAATCCGTAATTTCTATACTTATATGAAAAAACCAACTACACAAAATACAAAGAAATCTACGATCGATGCTTCAGGCATGGCAATCGGACGCGTGGCGTCAGAGGCTGCTAAGATGCTCATGGGTAAAGATGAAGCTACTTTCGAGCGCCATGTTATCACTGGTGGCTCTGTAACAATCGAAAACGCAAGCAAGATCAAGATCGATCCACGTAAACTCGAGAGCGTTAAGTACGCGCAGTACTCTGGCTACCCAGGTGGTCTTCGCTATGAATCACTCGCACAGGTACTCGAAAAAAAGGGGATTGAAGAGGTGCTTCGCCGTGCAGTGTACGGCATGCTTCCAGCAAACCGCCTTCGAGTGGAGATTATGAAGAAGCTTAACGTAACTGAGTAATATTTATGAGCACAAAACAGTACACAGAAAAAATTGGCCGCCGCAAGACATCAACAGCTCGCGTCCGCCTTACACCATCGTCAAAGAATTCTTTCACGGTGAACGGCAAGGATGTTAAGGATTACTTCAAGACTCCTGCTCTCATGAAAATCATCAATGATGTTTCTGCAATCGTCACTCCTGATGAAAAGTATGAAATCACCGTTGTTGTTCAGGGGGGAGGTATTCACTCACAGTCTGAAGCTATCCGTCACGGCCTCGCTCGATTCTTCTCAGAAATTCTCGAAGACTCAAAAGGCAAACTTAAGAAAGAAGGTTTCCTCAAGCGAGACCCTCGCTCAAAAGAACGCCGCAAGTTCGGTCTCAAGAAAGCCCGCAAGGCACCACAGTGGTCGAAGCGATAGAACAAAGCCCCATTTATGGGGCTTTTTCTTTACGCTTCGACGGCCGCAGTGATGTTTCGCGAGCACGCGAAACCACGAGGCGGGGTCGCGGAATTTTGCAAGCGACGGCGAGCAAAATATCTGTGACCTAAACGATAGAACAAGACCGTGGGTTTCCAGCGAGCGGGAGCGGACCTAGGTGGTCGAATCAATTTTTTGTATACTAAATCCATGAAACTAACCTTCTCAGAAAAAGTAAAAAGTATAGTCAGTAAAATCCCAAAAGGTAG
>CAZRTW010000024.1:0-11418 GCA_964603145.1 uncultured Candidatus Saccharibacteria bacterium
TGAGACGGCTCTGCTCTCCTTCAGCATTTCTGATTTCTGTGAGAGCTGCTTCACGCTCATTACTATGCTTACTTGCCACTCCACTCACAGCCGCATCAGAGAGAGTCGCGAGTTCGGCGTGAATAGTTTTTTCTTCGCCATGGAGTTTGTGTTCGGCAAATGCGATGGCACTCGCCTCCTGTACAGCATAGGTGTTATACAGTCCCGCAAATTCATTACGAAGTTCTTCGGCCTGTTTAATTTTTTCTACCTGCTTACCAAGGAATGTGAGGTGCGGTGCAAGCTCCCTGCGAAGCGCTGCGACTTCTTTCATATTCGCTGCAGTTTTTTCCAGTTTGCGTTCACTGTCTTTGATACGGATCTGATACACCTTAAGTCCGAGTGCATCTTCAATCATGCCACGGCGGTCTTTCGATGATGCAGAGAGAAGACGGTCTGCCTCGCCTTGGGAAATAATATGGTGACCAGATGCGCCGATATTTACAGAACCGAGAAGTTCAGTAAGGTCTTTCAATCGTACCCCTGTTCCATTTATATAGTAGTCAGAACCGCTGTCAGTCACCTCGCGCGACAAAGTGATTTCATCAAAAGAAAGGTCGGCAGAAGCGCCGGTTGAATTTGAAAAGGCGAACTTGCGGTCTTCGTTATCAAAAAGAATTCCCACGCGAGCCTTTGAGCCGGCAGCAAGCATTTTCGATCCTTTCCAGATAAGATCACTGCCACCTTTTCCACGAAGCGATTTCATGGACTGCTCGCCGAGTACAAAGCGAATAGCCTCAACCACGTTTGATTTACCGGAACCGTTTGGTCCGACAATCGCCGTAATTGGGGTATCGAAAGAAAGAGTGGTTTTCTTAGCGAATGATTTAAATCCTGAAATTTCTAATTGCTTTAGCATGAAGGTTTTTTAATCTAGCCATTTCTTGGCTTCTAGGGCGGCGCGGGCAGCAGCCTGTTCGGCTTCCTGTTTTGAGTGGCCCTTCCCTTCTGCTATTTTATCAGACCCGAAGAAAATCCCAATGGTGAAATGTTTGTCGTGGTCTGGACCGCTTTCTTTAACCACTTTGTAGGCTGGTGTGATACCAACATGTTCCTGTGCCTTTTCCTGCACAAGAGACTTAGCGTCACGCCAGAGTTTTTTCTTCACAATGTCAGCTGCTTTTCCGAAGAGGAAACGACCGACGAATGCTTCAGCGGCTTCATACCCTTGATCAATATACAAAGCGCCAATGAGTGCTTCAATAGCGTTTGCAAGAATATAGAGACGGGCTTTGCCGGTATCTTTGGCTTCGCCGCGTGAGAGATAGAGGTACTCATTCATACCAACTTCGTTCGCAAAGTCTGCCATAGTATTTGCGTTTACAAGCGCCGCGCGGTAGCTCGTGAGTTCTCCTTCCGGAGATGCTGGGTATTCTCTGTAGAGAAAATTAGTGATGGCAAGCTCAAGCACGGCGTCACCGAGAAATTCGAGACGCTCATTGTGTTCAAGACCCTTACTCGGATTTTCATTCAAATATGAACGATGAATAAACGCTTGAGTAAGAAGGTCCTGATTTTTAAATGTTACACCGATTACTTTTTCGAACGCACTCCAGTCTCTCGTAGTTTTTTCAGTCATATAGTTTTTTCGGGTGTCATCCTGAACTTGTTTCAGGATCCATACTAATTAATTTTGTGGATCAGTTCCCCCGCCAGTACCAGTAAGTTTACTGATAGCATTTGCCATATACCCAGTCACATCATCGTACATTTTGAGGTTCGCGACTTCGGCAACAGAAAACCAGCGCACATCGTCGAGTCCACCTGAATCATTTTCAAGCGTGACAGGTACGAATGGAGATTCTGCGAGAAAGAATGTCACATGTTTTCGGATTTTCCCCTGTTGTGGGTGTGATGCAATATATTCACTCTCGCCGATCTTGTCTTTAATCACAATATCAAGATTGGTTTCTTCTTTGATTTCGCGAACAGCCGCAGCTTCTACGGACTCGCCATCTTCAGTGCTTCCCTTTGAAAGAGTCCAATATCCGAAAATATCGTGCACGAGCGCGAAGTAGAGTTCATCTCCCTTCCATGCATACACAAGCGCACCAGCCTTGTGTTCAAGCGGAAGCGAATTGATATCCACATCTTCCATTTTCTTTTGTCGCTTCGATGTCTGTTCCTTTCCTGGCTCTCCGATCTCTTTATAGACTGCGCCAAGCACGCCGTTGACGAAGCGAGAAGAACTGTCTCCGCCGAATGTCTTCGCAAGTTCGATAGCTTCATTGATGGCAACCTTTGGCGGCACCTCTCCGTGATCTCCAAAGAGAAGCTCGCCGAGGCCCATACGAAGAATATTGCGGTCAACTGCATTGATCTTTTCGATCGGCCACTCCGGAGCAGCTTTCGCAATAATCTGGTCAATGATCTCGCGCTTCCCGATCACGTACTCAAGAATTTTCTTCATGAAGTCGAGGTCTTCGTTTCCAGGCGCAAATTCACCCTCATTGCGTTCAAGCATGAGCGTGGTCGCTTCGTTCGGGAAGCCTTTAAAATCCCATTCGAAGAGTGTTTGGAGAACTATAGATCGTGATAGGTGGCGATTTGCCATATATAAAAGGAACTACAATGTACGAAACGTAGAGGAGACAACGTAGAATATATTCTAAACTCTCCCCTCTCTACTGCGTAAAAACCGTACAATTACTTCGTCTTTTTAGCCTTTTTCTCGGCCTTTTTGACGATATCGAGAACCTTACGGCCGCGGTAATATCCACAAGCTACACAAACAGTGTGCGGCGGGCGGAGTGCACCACAGTGCGAACACTTTGAAAACGACGCGCTCTTGAGAGCGTGATGACTTCGGCGATTGCCCGTGTGGGCTCGCGTGTGACGCATTCGAATAACCATACGAGGGCTACTATAGCATTTTTAAATGGAAATGCAACCGACGCGCATTCGGCGTCGCCCCAGACTTGATCTGGGGTCCAGGTTCGTATTTGAATTTAATTAGCCTGGATTCCGGATCAAGTCCGGAATGACCCAATACAAAATTACCACCTAATATCTATTTCCTTTTTTGACGCAGCTTTGAAAGAAAGCGTTTGTCGCGCCGAATCTCTGGAAGATCCTTGAGAAAGCTCTTTCGGTGGAGCGGTGTCAGGCCGTGTTTTTTTATAGCAATGTAATGTTCTTCCGTTCCGTAACCTTTGTGCTGATCAAATCCATATTGCGGATACCGTTCATGCAGTTTAACCATATGACGATCGCGCGTCACTTTTGCCACAATGGAGGCAAGTGAAATGACCGGCTCTTTTTCATCGCCTTTAATAATAGTGATCTGTTGCACGAATCTGTTTGGAGCATGGAGCGATCCATCGAGTAAAATAAGATGCGAGGTATCACATTCAATCATTTCAAGTGTTTCAGCGAGTGCCCGCTTGATGGCTTTTGAAATACCATGCGAATCAATTTCGCTTGCGGGAACCATGACAACGGAGAAATCACACTTCCCTTCGTTCTGCCAGCACTCAATTTCTTTGTACCATGCTTCACGCTGAACAGAAGAGAGTTGTTTTGAATCGCGAAGCGGCACGCCAAATTTTTCAATATCTTCTTTTAGAGAGTCTTCGAGAACTAAAAATGCACCGACGGCGACTGGGCCTGCAATAGGGCCGCGTCCTACCTCGTCGATGCCGATAGTTGCCTTCACTTCTCTATTATACAAGAATCCCGGCGCATTAAAAAATACGCCGGGATAGGATTCTTTATTCGCTTTCCACGTCAGAAAGACTTTTGCGGTAAACGAGATGATATAGCACATCACACATTACAAAGAACCCTTGCCCGAAAAGAATCAACAGATTTTTCATACAATCGGGTTTGATCTATATAAATTTTACAACAGCCTAGTCTTTTGTCAATTACCTGCTTCGACTGGTATACTGCAAAAACACATGGCCTCTAAATTTGTTCACCTCCATACTCACTCTCACTATTCCCTACTCGACGGCCTCACAAAGCTTGAAGATATGGTGGACATTGCTCACAAGGCTGATATGCCTGCTATCGCACTCACTGATCACGGCAACATGTATGGAGCAATTGAGTTTTACAAACTCTGCAAGAAAAAAAATATTAAACCGATCATCGGCGTTGAGGCGTACATGACGAGTGGCTCACTGCGCGACAAAACAGCAGTCACGAGTGGCAAGCGTTACTACCACCTCATTCTTCTCGCAAAAAATTTGCAGGGATATAAAAATCTCATGCGCCTCGTCACGACGGCGAATCTTGAAGGCTATTACTACAAGCCGCGTATGGATAAAGAGCTCCTCAAAGAATTTCATGAGGGCATCATTGCACTTTCGGGTTGCATGGGAGGCGAGCTGTCGCAAACACTACTTTCTGGAGATATCGAACGAGCCGACCAACTCATCGCCGAATACCAAGATATTTTCGGAAAAGAAAATTATTTTATCGAAGTGCAATCACATCCAACCGTTGAGAACGACAAAAAAATCCGTGATGCTCTTGTGGCGCTCGGGAAGAAGCACAACATTCCTGTCGTGGCCACACAGGACTCGCACTATCCGTGCAAAGAAGATCATGAGGCCCACAATACGCTTCTCCAAGTAAATACCGGAGCCGACGGAAAAGAAACCGGTAAATTTGAATTTGCCAAAGACGACTTTTCTTTGATCAACGAAAAAACCGCAAAAGAATATTTTTCTGATGTTCCTGAAGCCGTCACCAACACCATGCTCGTTGCCGACCTCTGTGAAGATTACGAGATTGAACTTGGCAAAGCATATTTCCCAGACTTCCCTCTTCCAAATGGCGAAACACCCGATGCGCGCCTCCGCGAAATTGCGCAAGACGGTTTTGCGTTTCGTGATCTTCCAAAATCAAAGGAATATACAGATCGTCTCGATTACGAGCTCGATGTTATTAAAAAGAAGGGCTATGCCGGTTACTTCCTTGTAGTAGGAGACCTTCTTCGATTTGCCCGCGAAAACGGTATTCTTACAAACATCCGAGGATCGGTTGCGGGATCTCTCACTACTTATCTTGTTGGTATTACAAACGTTGATCCGCTTGTCTATAAATTGCCGTTTGAGCGTTTCCTAAACCCGGAACGTCCGTCGCTTCCCGATATCGATATGGACTTTGCCGATAACCGCCGTGAAGAAGTCATTGCTTACACCAAACAAAAATATGGAGAAGACAAAGTGGCACAGATCGGAACATTCGGTACGATGATGGCCAAAGGATCCGTGCGCGACGTTGCTCGCGCACTAGGGTACCCCTACGCTATCGGTGACCGCATATCTTCAATGATTCCGCTTGGCTCACAAGGATTCCCAATGACGATCGATCACGCAATGAAGTCGGTTCCAGAGCTCAAAAAAGCCTACACTGATGAGCCTGACACAAAACGCATTATCGATCTCGCGAAAAAAATGGAAGGCTGTGTCCGTCACGTCTCCGTGCACGCCGCAGGTGTGGTAATCGCACCAAAACCACTTTATGAATTTGCGCCGGTACAATTCGATCCAAAAGGCGATGCCATCATCACGCAATATGACATGCACTACATCGAGGATGTGGGCTTGCCAAAATTCGACTTTCTTGGAATTCGAAACCTCGCCATTCTCGCAGACGCGATCAAACTTGTACGTGAACTTCGCGATATTGAAATTGATATCAATAAAATTCCAATCGACGACAAACTCACGTTCGAAATGCTCGCCCGCGGAGAAACAATGGGCCTTTTCCAATTAAACGGCTCTGGCATGACTGCGTATCTCAAACAGCTGAAGCCTACAACCATTCATGATATCAACGCCATGGTTGCACTCTATCGCCCAGGCCCGATGGAAATGATTCCTGAATACATCAAGCGAAAAGACGACCCATCACATGTGCGTTATCTTGATCCGCGCATGAAAGATATTCTTGATCAGTCATACGGCGTTATCACCTATCAGGACGATGTCATGATGATTGCTATCAAGCTCGCCGGCTATTCATGGCTCGAGGCTGACAAACTCCGAAAAGCTATGGGAAAGAAAATCCCAGCTGAAATGGAAGCCCAGAAGAAGCACCTCTTGGAAGGTTTCGTGGGAAATGGACTGACTGAAAAGAAGGCTCAGCAACTTTGGGAACTGATCGAACCATTTGCTGCGTATGGATTCAACAAGGCCCACGCCGCGTCCTACGGACGCGTCGCCTACCAGACCGCATACATGAAAGCCAACTACCCTGTGGAGTATATGTGTGCCATCCTCACTGCTGAATCCGGTGATGTAGAAAAAGTTGCCGAAATTATCGGCGAGTGTAAAAAAATGGGAGTTACAGTATTACCACCAGATATTAACGCTAGTTACACTGACTTCACTGTTGTAAATAATTCGAATGTACCAGGTGAAGGAATAATTCGCTTCGGACTCTTCACTATCAAAAACTTCGGATCTGATATCGCACACGCAATTATTGCCGAACGAGATGAACGCGGCGAATTTAAGTCCATCACTGACTTCCTCGATCGCATTCACCACAAAAATCTCAACAAAAAATCCATCGAAGCGCTCATTAAAAGCGGAAGCTTTGATCAATTTGGAGAACGTGGCATGTTGCTCGCCAACACAGAACTTATGCTCGCATATAATAAAGAGCAAGTTAATGGAGGGGCGCAGGTTTCACTCTTTGGAGCTGATACACAGGCTGCAACACTCCGACTTCTCCCTGCACCTGAAATGACAACGGAAGAAAAATTAAAGAATGAAAAAGAATTACTCGGCCTATATGTTTCAGGGCACCCACTCGAAAAAGTTCGTGACCGCATTGAAAAGAGCGGTATGAATATCAAAAAAATTCTTAATGAAGTCGAACCAGATTCTGACGTTACCTTTGCTTGTATCGTGGAAGAAGTAAAGGTTATCCTCACAAAAAAGAACGAACGTATGGCATTTATTAAACTGACCGATCTGACCGGAACCATCGAAGGCGTTATTTTCACCAAACCGTTCGCTCTCTTGGGTTCAATCCTCGTAATCGATGCAACACTGGCTGTTGCTGCCCGCGTAACCGAACGAAACGGACAAAAGTCCATCGTAATCGAAAAAGCTAAGACTGTTTAAAATAGGCTTTTTTCAGCTCCGAGCCTGTGCTAGGATAGCTTTATGACTCCAGAAAAACTACATGGTAATCGCCATACTCTCGCCCATCTTTTGGCTTGTTCCGTAAGAGCCCTCTATCCTGGCGCCCAAAACGCTATCGGTCCAGCCATCGATAACGGCTTTTATCAGGACTTCGAAATTCCAACAACCGTTTCTGACGCCGATCTTCCAAAGATCGAAAAAAAGATGCGCGAAATTCTCAAGACTTGGAAAACATCTACGCATCGCGAAGTTACCGTTGATGAGGCAAAAAAAGAATTTGCTTGGAATATCTATAAAACACAGCTCATTGAAGAATTCGCTGAAGGAGGCAAAACACTCACTTTTTACACGCTCGGCGATTTCGTGGACCTTTGTAAAGGCGGACACTCAGAAAATCCTGCGCAGGATGTTCTTCCTGATTCATTTAAACTCGACCGCGTAGCGGGAGCATACTGGAAGGGTGATTCAAACAATAAAATGCTTACGCGTATCTACGGACTCGCGTTTGAAAACAAAGCAGCGCTTGATGCATACGTAACACAACTTGAAGAAGCTAAAAAACGTGACCATCGAAAAATTGGAAAAGAAATGGAACTCTTCGTTTTCTCTGAACTTGTTGGCCCAGGTCTCCCCCTCTGGACTCCAAAGGGTACGCTCATTCGTGAACTCCTCAATGATTTTGTCTGGTCACTCCGCAAACCTCGTGGCTACCAGAAAGTCACCATTCCACACATCACCAAAAAAGATTTGTACGAAACATCCGGTCATTGGGCAAAATATGCTGACGATCTTTTCAAAATCGAAACACGCGAAAAGCATACGTTCGCAATGAAGCCGATGAACTGCCCTCATCACACGCAGATTTATGATGCAAAACTTCGAAGCTACCGCGAATTACCTCAGCGATATTGCGAGACAACAATGGTGTACCGCGACGAACAGTCTGGAGAACTCTCCGGTCTCTCTCGTGTTATCTCTATCACGCAAGATGACTCACACGTATTTGCACGTATAAACCAAATCAAACAAGAAGTAGAATCAGTCTGGCAGATTATTGAAAGCTTCTACACGCCATTTGGATTTAAACTTGTACCTCGTTTCTCACGTCGTGACATGAGTACGCCAGAGAAGTATCTCGGCGTTCCAGAAAATTGGGATTTCGCAGAAAAGACACTCAAAGAAGTTATCGAATCACACAATATGGAATGGGTAGATGGCGAGGGCGAAGCTGCTTTCTACGGTCCAAAAATCGACTTCATGGCCAAGGATTCTATCGGCCGTGAATGGCAGGTGGCGACTATTCAGCTCGACTTTGTACAGCCTGAGCGTTTTGGACTTGTCTGTATGAACGAAAAGAGTGAGCGTGAACCAATTGTTATGTTCCACGTAGCAATCATGGGCTCAATCGAACGCTTCATGTCTATTCTCATAGAGCACTATGCCGGCAACTTCCCTCTCTGGCTCGCTCCGACACAGGTCGCAATCGTTCCAGTGCGTGATAACCATATTACTGCGGGAGAAGAAATTGCAGCTATGCTTAGGGCACAAGATATCCGTGTATCAGTCCTCTCTGATGACAGCATAAGTCTTGGAAAGCGCATTCACGCTGCAAAAGCAGAGCGCGCACCCTACACAATCGTGCTCGGTGACAAAGAAATTGTAGCCGGCGAACTCACTGTAGAAAAACGAGACGGCTCAAAAATTGAAGGAATAACAAAAGAAGATTTTCTCCAGCAAGTGGTTGAAGAAATCAAAAACCGCGCCTAAGGCGCGGTTTTTGATTTCTAGCTTTCTTTAAAAAGTTATTAGATCGTCTTTATAATTTCTTAATAATATTTTATGCACGGTCGTGTATAAAATATATATGGGAAAATATTACTATAAAGGGTATCGTATAGGGTCAATTGAAAAGAATATATTACAGCTACTCCTGCGTGTTAAAGATACCGAACTTCCCCGACGAGGCTTTGACCCTACATTTTCAGATATTTTTAAAACTGCCCGGCAAAAAGCTGGTTTCACAAGAACCTTTAAACAATTGAAGGAAAAAGGACTAGTTGCATTTCAAACTAGAAACGGAAATACCACCCTATCTCTGACTGAAAAAGGGGCTACGTTAGTTGAACAGCTTGCCATCAAGAAACGACCTCCGTCGAACGGCAAAAAATGGGATGGTAAATGGCGAGTAATTATTTTTGATATTCCCGAAAAAAGACGCAGTGTACGTGACATGCTCCGTATCCATCTAAAGCACTACGGTTTTATACAAATACAAGCGAGTGTATGGGCATACCCTTTTCCGTGCAAAAATATCGTTATGCTCATAAAAACATACTTCAAGCTAGGTAGTGAGGTTCTTTTTCTTGTTGTTGAATCCCTCGAGGGTGATGCATTTTTGCGTAGAATTTTTAAACTTCCTGCTTAAATACTATCTTCTTACCATTTAAGTAACGGTCGTTACTTAAATGGTAATTTAATATACTTACGAGTTTTTCATTTTCAGTTTCGAGAGGAGATCGCGGATGGCGTGTCCACGATGGGAGAAGCTATTTTTTTCTTCTGTAGAATAGTCTGACATTGGCTTGTCAGTGCCGTCTGCAATGACACAAATATCAAAATTCCATGGGTGATCTACCCCAGGGTGCGGAGGGACAAGGCGCCCGCGAAATGATCCTTCGGATAGAATAAAATCCTCATCACTCATGCAAAGAGCAAGGCGACAATATGCCTCTACGCCCGTACCCGCGTACCGCTCTCCCATTTCTTTCGGCGGAATATGCTCACTGAACGACTTTATGTACGAACCTGGAAAACCGTTTAGTACATCAAGATGAAGCGAAACATCATCAACCAACACTGGCATGCCAGCACGTATATATGCCTCGCGCATTTTATGCATGATAATTTCTTCCGGCTCTCCTTGAATCTCATAGAGGCCAGAGAAATTCATCTGCTCACAATCAAAAAAGTCTCGGAGGGCATACTCAAGTTCCGTATATTTAAGTGGATTGCTTGTTACAATAGCAAGTTTTTGTTTCGTCATATTCAAATACCAAGATTCTGCAAATCTTCTTTTAGTTTTGAGAGGTCAGTAAAGAGAACACCTGTCATACTTATCGCTTCTGCTCCTACTGTATTTCGCTCGTTATCATCAATAAAAACTGATTCTTCCGGCGTTGAGCCAAGGTTTTCGAGCGCATGACGATAAATTTCAGGATCGGGTTTGAGCATGCCGACCTGCGAAGAAATTGTCATGTGATCGAAGATTGATTTGAGTGTTGGGTGGCCTGCAAAAATTTTTCGCTCAAAGGAATCATGGTGACCGTTTGAAATGAGACCAATCTTATATCCCTTCTTTTTTAGTTCTTCCATATAATCGATAAGTGGAAGATTAAGTAAGAAAAACTCATCTATTTCACTCTGCACAACATCAGGAGTTTTCCCAGAGCGTTCTGCAAATTCCTTTGCAATATCTTCCTCCCCCGCCTGATTAAGATCGAACCGCACAGCAAGTTCGTGAAAATAGTCCTTGATCGATTCCCAATCACCCAAATTTTTTAGCATCCACGGTCGAACTGTTTCGGCGCAAATAACGCCGAAACAGTCAAAAATGATCGTGGTTTTTTTCTGCATAGAAACTATTGTACAGTCTGTGATGCTCCGTCAACTGGTGGGAGCATACCAAGCGAAGTAAGATTTCGTTCGGTGAGATATCCAACAGCGTACGCACAGAGGACTGAAAGAATCCAGAGAAACGCTGTATGTTTTTTATGTTTATGCATAATTGTTTGTTTTAAAAAGTAGAAAGTAGAAGGCTTTCGACCAAAGCTTAAATATCAATATCTGCTGTCTTAGCGTATGTTTGAATAAACGACTTGCGAGGAGCGACATCACTTCCCATAAGCATGTCGAATACCTTGTCAGCCTCGACTGCATCAATGACCGTTACCTGCTTCATGATACGGCGAGCCGGATCCATGGTTGTTTCCCAGAGTTCTTCGGCATTCATTTCTCCGAGACCTTTGTAGCGCTGAACGTGCATTTTTGGCGTCTTTGGTTTTGCACCTTTTTCAACAACTTCTTCTTCATCTCCTTCCTGCTCCCCTGCTCCGTCAGCTTCTGCGCGAGCAATCATTTCATCAAGATCAACTTCGGCATTGCCGGTGATCTTCATTTTCTCTTCTTCGTCGTAACAATAGAACACTTCTTTTCCTTTTTTAATTTTGTAGAGCGGCGGCTGTGCGATGTAGATAAATCCTCCATCGATGAGCGG
>CAZRTW010000025.1:0-3624 GCA_964603145.1 uncultured Candidatus Saccharibacteria bacterium
TTTTTGAAAATGCTTTAAAAAATTCCTGAAGTGGGCGATGATATGAAATCGTACTTTCGCTTTTTACTTGGCCAGGGTTCATAACAATTGAAACTTTTTCACTCGAGAGGTATCCGTCAATACGGCGATATTGTACGCCGCTTCTCGGATCAAAATCCCAGCTTGAACGCTTCGGAATTCGAAATGTCGGATGATTAAGCACCATAATAAGCCGGCCTCCCTTTTTAAGTACGCGATTGCATTCTGCAAAAACGCTTTGTATATCGGAAATATTTTGAATAGCGAGCACAATAGTAATGGCATCAAACGAGCCATCCTTTGCAAAAGAAAGCTTGTCTGCCGGCGTTGCATGAAAAGTAATTCCCTCTCCATGCTTCTTAGCCTGCGCAATAAGCTCGTTGGAAATATCGGCGCCAACAACATCTGCACCCGCTGTCTTAAACTTTCTGGAAAAAAATCCTTGTCCGCAGGCATTATCGAGCACTTTCATGCCTTTCTTGATTTCAAGCACCCGAAGAAGATTCGGCGCCACCACTTTTTCTTGATAGCTGTCTGATCCTGTTTCAAGATAATTGTCGTACCACTTTGCAACGCTACCCCAAGAGGTAGTTTCTTTTTTATCTACAGCTTTATCTGTAAGATGAGGTGGCTTTTTATTACGCAAATGTCGATGGATTTTTGGCATATAGATTCTTACCTCGGAAATATACCACGAAGCTCATTACTATCATAAAAAGCAGCTCCGAGCGCTCCGTAGGTATAGACTTTGCCACCCGTAGTAATCGGCGCGCCAGCTACTATTGGATTCGACTTTGGTTTTGATGCGCGGAATCCCAGATTAAAGAGCGTGACCACCACGCCAGAATTTTGGGAAATATCATACCCTTCATTGGCCCAGTGTGCTTCGATTTCCTTTATATAGAGCGCCGTATAGAGGTATTGATAATAATGATCTTTTGCATCAGTAAGCCGAGCGTAGAGGACATTGCTCCGATTCTCCCCCTCCGCATACGCAAAGAGCTCGGCCATTTCTGGGCCAGGATAAAAGACTGAGTTCGGATCTTGCGCATACTTTTCAATTTCGTTTGCTGTCTCTTGTTTAATACCAGAAATACCAAGTGAGAATTTTGTGAGCGAACCCAAAACTTTCATTGGTTCAAAATAACTTTTAAAAATTTCTCTGTTCGAAGTAAAGAAACGTGTTTGCTCTGGAACCACTGCTGCCACAATCATGCGGGGCGATACACCCGTCTCTCGTGATACGCGCAAAATAATTTCTGCATCTTTCTCGAGACCACCTTTGATTGCTGTCCATTCAGGGGTTTTCATCCAATCACAGGAGCGACTGTCGTCCATGCAAGTTGCAACAGTGGTTTCTGTATTTTCAAAAAATTCATTACGCTCTTGTATTGAACCGCGGACATTAAAAATCCCCATACGCATACCCAAAAAGACCACGGTAAACCCGAGGCCGATGAATGCAAATATAAAGAGAAATGTCTTAAAAATTGTCTTCCAAAAGAGAGGCATGGGGCATCAGTATACCTGCTACCTACACTTTTTCAAAATTCTATTTTGTAAGCGTTTCAAGAGCAGTCGGAGGTACTCCGGAAACCACTCTAAATGCCATCCGGCCAATAGTTTGCCCGCTTGCCGTCTCTACATTTACTCTCCATCTGCCTGTCGTAAGCCCAGAATTTATCGAATAGGTGCGGTAGCCGCTGTCACGTCCTCCGGTTACCGAAAGGGGCACGGTGATCGATGTCACCCAGCGCTTTTCGGAAGAATTGTAATATTGCCACTCATGGTTCACTGCTACCTTAAAATCAATCGGAGAAAAGATGGCGCTAAATGCATACACTGGATCTCCGGCTCCGATATGGTACACAGGATACACGCCGACATACTCATACATTTTTTCAGCAAATGTCACTGGCTCTCTTGTTACTGTATAGCCGCCTTTTCCATCGCGAGTAATGGAGTGGTAAATTCCCGCGTCTTGAAGTGAGAGCGGCAATGGTGGAATGAGACCAAAAAAGTAGAGGCCATTCACAAGAAGGTAAATACCCACGACAGATGAATACATAATGCGTTTTCCTTCCTGGTAACTGCGCTTCGTGAATCGTTTTAGAACAAAAAGGAAAAGCATGAGCACAATGAGGCTTACTCCTCCGCTCATCAAAAAAACTGTATTGCTGATCTCTCGAAGGAGAACCGGCATGAGAAAAATTGCAAAGAGGTAGACAGAGAGAAAGAAGAAACTAATCTGAAAAGAGAGCCGCGCATAATGACGCTTGAATGATTCATTCGCGATGAAGGCAAGAATGAGAATGGCAAAGAACGGCCAGGTGACTGTAATAACGGCGCTTCTGAAATAAAAAACAATAAATGTTGAAAGTAATCCTCCAAAAAAGAATTGCATAACATTCACCATCCAGAAGTGTAGCTTCTCCGGATTGGCGGCGCTCCCTAAAGCACTCTTCCCTTCCATTTCCTGTCGATTAATGAGAATGATGCAGATTGCTACCACAAGAATATGAACAGCGATCCATAAATTTTCAAAAAAATCATCGACGCGAGTGAGCGTAAAGACGTTGAAAATAAAGCCGGAAATAAGCGAAATAACCGAGATTGGTCTCTCGTATTTTCCATACCACGTAGAAAGCCTGCGGAGCGAATATACTTTCTTTTCTCTGGCCATACTCGAGATAGTGTATCAAAATAAGAGCTTTTAAAAAACTCTGCTTACTGTATACTCCTTCTATGGAACTAAGAACCAAGATCCTCATCGGTGCCCTCATCCTTGTAATTACAGGAAGTGCCTACTATTCCCTCTACGCATACAAACGAACGATCAAAAATATCCGCGCTGAGTCTGTCACTCAAAAGACAGAAATCGAAGAACTGAAAGCATCTCTTGCGGGAGCTGCTGCAAAGGTGGAAGATGAAATTTTTGAGTTAGAAAAACGACAAGACGCTTTGACCGACGCAATTGTTGCCCTTGAATCAAACAACTCAAATGTGCTCGCGAGCGTCAGCAAAGTCACCAGTACGGTTAACACACTGGAAAAGCTTAGTAAGACGGACAGCGAGCTTCTCAAACAATATTCAAAAGTATACTTCCTCAACGAGCACTACGTGCCAATTTCACTTTCTGAAATCAACACTCATTTTACGTTCGCCGGTAAAAAATTACAGATTCATTCCGATGTTGCGCCAAGCCTTGGACGACTTCTTTTGGATGCTGAAGCGAGCGGTATGAATCTTCGTGTTGATTCTGCATATCGATCATTTAGCACACAAGCAACCCTCAAATCAACGTATAAAGTTACCTATGGTGCAGGAACTGCCAACGCTTTTTCAGCAGAGCAAGGATATTCGGAACACCAGCTTGGAACCACAGTCGATTTTACAACTCCCGCACTTAATGGAGGTTTTGCTGGCTTTGATAAAACAATTGAATATCAGTGGCTTCAAAACAATGCATATCGCTATGGATTCGTTATCTCGTATCCTAGAGGAAATGGATCATATGTGTATGAGCCATGGCACTGGCGCTTCGTAGGCAAAAAACTTGCGCAGGTACTGCACGATGGAAATATGTATTTCTACAACATGGATCAA
>CAZRTW010000025.1:3724-10337 GCA_964603145.1 uncultured Candidatus Saccharibacteria bacterium
TATTTGTCCAAATCGAGAGTTTCATCAATACTAATCATTTTCACAAATTCCGGTACGTGTGAGACCAAAATCATTGCTCCCTGATAATCAGAGAGAGCCTTTGCTATAACTGGTAAATGACGGAAGTTCATGTGGTTTGTCGGTTCGTCGAGAATGAGGAGTCCTGGCTGTTCGAGCACAAGTGAGGCAAGCGCCACAAGACCCTTTTGTCCTTCTGAAAGCGAGCCAATTTTTGTATGCATCATTTCACCTGTAATAAGGAACCCTGAGGCGATGGCGCGCATTCGTTCTTCCTCAAAACGGCCTGTGAGGCGAAGTACGATTGCCTTCAGTGCATCAAATACACTCTGATCAAAATCGAGTGTGGAGAAATCTTGACGGTAATACCCGACTCGAACCCCCTTCTGTATCGTCACTCCTTTTGCTGTACCGCGAGCAATTGATTCTAGGAGTGTTGTTTTACCGATGCCATTTGGACCCTTGAGAAGAAGGTGCTGTTTTTTCTTAAGAGAAACCTTGAAATTGCGCTCAACAACTTTATGATTTTTCATCATAGTAAGTGACGAGATCGAAATAATTTCTCCGATCAAATCCGGCTGGCACGGAAAAGTAAACGGCTTGATGGTCCGGTCTTCTTTTCGTACATCAACCATCTCCTCTTCAAGATCTTCGGCAAGTTCGCGCATGCGTTTTGCCACCAGACGGAGGCGTCCTCCCTTGTGCGCAAATTCATTGGCCTTATCCTTTTTTGCCTGAATCTGTTTACCGAGCTGGGCATTCTTCATATTTTCCTTTTCTACTCGTGCCGTGATGTCTTCGAGCACATTGGTGTAGTTACCGGCATAGTATTCAATTTTCTTGGTGTATATATCAAGATATAAGACGCCATCAGTAAATGAGTTTAGAAATTCTGCGTCGTGAGAAATAACAATGACAGTCTTTTTATATCCTTTCAAAAAGTCAGTGAGATGTTCGATACCAGCTTTATCAAGATTGTTTGTCGGTTCGTCGAGGAGGAGAAGGTCTGGATTTGTGATAAGCGCCGACGCAAGAAGAAGTCGAGCCTGTTGCCCTCCGGAAAAACTTTTCATAAGGCGATCATGTACTTTTTCGTGACCTTTTAAATTCACAACTTCAAGCACTTCATCAATCTTTGGATCAATATCGTACACTTTTTTCGGAAACATTTTCTGAAAGAAATCTCGGACAGTGAGCTCCATTTCTTCCCGAGGAATTACCTGTCGGCTTGTGGCGATTGTAGTATCGGTGCCGATATTAATCACGCCGTTTTCTGGCTCATGTTTACCATTAATAAGACCAAAAATAGTGCTTTTTCCTGCACCGTTTTGTCCCATTAGCGTGATCTTTGATCCGCTTCGTACAGTAAAACTAACCGTATCCAAGATCGGTTTATTATGACCATATTCAAATGACACGCCTTCGAAGCGAAGAACGGCCTCGTTCTTTCCCATAGATACCTTATATTACCATAAAACCCTTATTTTGCAAGGAATTTGAGGCTGGTTTTACGGCTTATTTTTTCGGCAAGTAAAGCATTGGGTCCAAATACGCATTAGCCGCAGCCGTTGGAATAGTAATATTCTTGCCAGAGCATGACTTACTTGGAAATGAATTTATGGCGACACCGTCGTTGGCAAAGACAGACACGTGGAGGTGTGGTCCTGTTGCGTAGCCACTCGCGCCAACATAGGCCACGATATCACCCGTGCCAACTGATGCTCCTGTTTTTGTTTTTATAAGGGAGAGATGTCCGTACACGCTCGCAAGGCCATTATCATATTTTATGAAGACCCATTTGCCATATGAAGCCCCAGGACAAGATGTATCGCTGTTTCCGACCCCTACAACAGTACCACTCGCCATTGCGCGCACTGGAGTCCCGGTCGATGCCCCAAAATCAATTCCATTATGCGATCCACTTGTATAGAGACGTTTTGCTGCCACAGTTTTACCAAATGGTTGTGTAACCGTGACTTTATCAATCGGCCATTTAAGAGCTTCTGACCCAGGAGCTGGAAGGTTTCCAGGATTCAGCACATACTTGAGTTTCGATTCGTAATCAGCTAAGTCGCGTGCCATTTGTTCCTTGGCAGCGATTTTTTGATTAACCAATTTCTGATATGTTGTTTCCTGATTCTTTGTTGATTTAAGTAATGAATTTTTCCGCGCCTGTGTATCTAAATTTATTTTGTTTTGGTCAAGAAGTTCTGAATTAATAGCAAGAAGGCTTTTCTTGTCAGCCTCAACTTCGTCTTTATGCTCTGCAAGAATCTGACGCGTTGTTGCAAGTTGTTTAACTTTATCCTGGATACCCTTACTAAAAGCCTGTTGTTGTCCGACGTAATGCCAAAGGGAAGAAAAATCGGTGCTCGAGAGAAGAATATTCCCGACACGGTTCCGGTCCTCGATATTCATCTCACGAAGATTTTTTGCGAGTGCGTCCTCTAGATCACTTACCATCTTGTTTGTTTTATCAATCGTATCTTCAAGTGATTCAATCTTAAGGTTTGTGGTGGCGATTTTGTTTTGTGAGACGGCAATATCTGCTTTGAGCTTTTGTGATTCGAGCGTTAGCTTTTTAATTTCGTTTGTCAGTGAGTTCTTGCTATAACCCAAATTTTTAAGCTGGTTCTGATACGCTGCGATTTCAGCTTCAAGTTTTTGGAGAGCTGCGTTCTGTTGATTAATTTTTTGTTGCAGCTCTTCTGCAGTTTCAGCCCGACCTAGGCTCGGCGTGAGTGAGAGGCCTCCAAGAAGAAGTAGCACTATAAAAATGAGTCCGAAATGCTTTCGCATAGACCTATTGTACTAGAAAATGCCATTCTTTAAAACCCTTGATTTTAAAGGGTTTTAAAGAATTTCTAAAGCCTTTTGGATACGGAGGAGTGTTTCTTCCTTCCCTACCACACTCCCTATGGTGAATGGGTCTGGTGACTGTGTTCTGCCTGAGAGTGCATATCGAAGCGGATGGAGTGCTGGACCTCGTTTTGGAAGCGTAACGGCATAGACCATAAAGTGATCCTTGATCATCTGGATATCCCAATCTGACTCTGGAATTTCAGAAAGTGTTGCCGAAATTTTTGTGAGATGCTCCTTTGCCTCCTCTTTCGTTGAACCCTTAAAGAGCATGTCATCTGTATTTAGTTTTGGCGTCTCAAAGAAAAATGAAAGTTCACCGGCCTCAGCCATCGTTTGCACATCAATAAATTTTTCTATTCGCTCCATAATGACGGGCACGAGCATATGGAGCCGATCAACGCTGAAATTCGGTAATGTCTTAATTGATTCAGGTAAAAACTTTGTAATCCACTCTTCCTTCATTTCATACGAGAGCTTAGCCATATGTTCACGCGAAAGCCAGTCGAGTTTTTTTACATCGAGTTGCGCGCCAGAGCGCTGTACTCGTTCAATGTCGAACGTTTCAATCAGCTCTTCTTTTGTAAAAACTTCCTGCGGAGTTCCCGGATTCCACCCAAGGAGAGCCAAAAAGTTTACCAGCGCCTCTGGCAAATATCCCTCATCACGATACTCAAACGCATCTTTTGCTCCATCGCGTTTTGAAAGTTTTTTCGTTCCACCCGGACCCAAAATTGGCGGGAGTGTAACAAAAATTGGTGGTGTGAGACCGAGCGCCTCATATACAGCTAAAAATTTTGGAGTGGAAGCAATAAATTCTTCCCCACGCATAACATGTGTGACTTTCATTTCGATATCATCAACAATGTGCGCAAGGTTATACGTTGGATACCCATCGCTTTTGATTAGGATAAAATCATCAACAGCCTCTTCACCCGCAGAAAGATCACCGCGAGCCGCATCATGCCATGCATAACTTTTTACCGGTGTTTTAAATCGAAGTGGTTTTGTTCCATCCCATGTTTCAAATGCCTCTGGTCGATGATCGCGGAACAAGAACGGACGTTTCTCTTCTTCAGCTTTTTTTCGGAATGCATCAAGTTCCTCCACGGTATATGGATCGGGATAGGCAAAACCTTTCGCAATCAATTCCTCGGCATATTTTTTGTATAAATCGAGACGCTCTGATTGAAGGTACGGCGCGTGCGGACCACCAACATCGGGACCTTCGTTGTATTCAATACCAAGCCATGAGAGCGTTGCCATGATGTGCTCCTTTGAGCCAGCCACTTCGCGTTCCTTGTCAGTGTCCTCAATGCGGAGAATAAAAGTACCTTTATTTTTCTTTGCCCAAAGATATGCATAGAGAGCAGTACGAATACCCCCCACATGCAAAAAGCCTGTTGGGCTTGGGGCGAATCGAGTAACTACCTGCGGATGACTATTCATGTAAAAAGTCTAGCAAATACAAGGGATTTTTGCGAGTTGGCCTATTTTTCGTGAGAAAGAGAAATCTGGACCAAGAGATCTGCGATCTTATCTGCCGCATTTGGTACTGCGAAAGCTTTAGCAGCGTGCTCCATATTTTTTCGGCGTATGTCATCAGCGAAAAACCGATTTACCTCGCTTGCAAGAATAGCCACAGAGAGATTCCCTTCTTCGATGACCTCACCTGCACCATGACGGGCATAGTTAAAGGCATTTTTTTTCTGATGATCGTCGTAGGAAGAATCAATTGGAATTAAAATAGCTGGAAGACCCCATGCGGCAAATTCAAAAATTGCTGAACCTGCGCGGGAAATTACCAATGACGATGCTCCAGCAGCCATCTTAAGTGCAAGCGGATTCAGGAACGGAAATACTTTGTAGCGATCGCGGAGTTCCTTTTGATTGAGAAGAAGAAAGTCGGCGCGGTTTTTAACTTCCTCGAAATTATTAATTCCCGTCTGATGAATGATCTGATATTTAGGGAGCAGTGTAGAAATCGAATCCAAAATAATATTATTAATTGCTTCCGCGCCAAGTGATCCGCCAATGACGAAAATTGTTGGTACTGTTGGGACAAGGCCAAAATATTCAAAGGCACCCTCTCTCTTTTTTTCAAGAATTGCTTGGCGAATCGGCTGACCTGTGAGAGCCACTTTGTCTTTTGGAAAATACTGTGCAGTTTCGTCATACGAAACTGCGATATGACGGGCAAACTTTCCTGCCCATTTATTAACCCGGCCGGGTACTGTGTCTGATTCATGAATCACAACAGGGATCCGCAAAATGCGTGCTGCCATCAGGACTGGAAATGAAGCGTAGCCACCCTTTGCAAAAATAACATCGGGATAGAGGAAAAAAAGTGCGCCAAGCGCTTCGAGTACCCCCCATCCCGCTTTGAAGTAATCAAAAAAGTTCTGGATAGAAGAGTACAGGCGCATCTTCCCGGCAGTCACTTCATGGAATGTAATTCCATTTTCAAAAAGAGCTTCCTTGTCATAGGGTGCATCAGAGTAATAAAAAAGCTCCAGATCAAGAATTTTTTCCCGATCGACAATTTTATGAACAGATTCTGCAACCGCAATGATCGGATAAAAGTGTCCGCCTGTTCCTCCGCCTGTGAATACGATTCGCATAAATAGTTAGATTGTTTTTCTTTCTTTAGAGACTGCAAGAATAATACCGACTGCCGCAAGTGAGAGAAGTAGTGAAGTGCCACCCTGACTCATAAATACAAGTGGAACGCCGGTGAGCGGAAAGAGTCCGGTAATCGAGGCAATATTCATAAATGCCTGGAGTGTAATCAGTATAACAAGGCCGCACACAAGGAGTCCACTAAATGAATCTGGTGCTCTCCGTGCGATCCAGAGACCACGCATTGCAAACAAGATATACAAAATAACGATTATTGTTGCCCAAATAAAACCGCCTTCTTCACTAATTACAGCAAATATCGAATCGCCTTGCGGTTCCGGAAGATAGCTGAATTTTTGAATGCTTTGCCCGAATCCTCGTCCATCGATACCTCCTGAACCGATAGCAATAAGCGACTGCTGTAATTGATACGATGTGCCAGTCGGATCGCTCGACGGATCAAGGAACGTCGCAACACGCTCGGAAAGATAGGGAGTATTCAGAGCAAAAATAATAAAAACGGTTATAACAACTCCGCCGAGAATAAGGAGATGCTTCATCGGAGTACCAGAGAGAAAGAGCATACCGAGGCCAGCCGCTGTCATCAAGATCAAACTTTTTGTATCAGGCTGAAAAATGAGCACACTCGCAATAATTCCGAGGATAATAACAAGCGGAAGGACACCATAGAGCGGACTTTCAACTTTTTTCTTGGCCCATGAGAGCCAAGCGGAAAAATAAATAACAAAAGCGATTTTCAAAAACTCAACCGGTTGAAATGAAATGCCAAAAATGGAAATCCATCGCCGTGCACCGCCGTGCGCAATGCCGAGGTGCGGAACAAAAACGAGCGCGGTCATAAGAACTCCGCCAATCAGAATAATCCCTGCGTATTTTCTCCAAAATTTATACGGGATACGAATGCAGGCATACATAGCAAGCGAGCCACCTGCGAGGCCGAGTGCGATTTGTGAGACAAGAATTTTATAGAATGTGGTTTGGTTTCGTGCAAGAACACCGAGCGATGCTGAGAAGAATGCAAAAATGCCAATGATAATGAGGATCAGACAAATGGTAAGAAAAATATAATCAATTGATTTTTTTTGTTCTGTTACCA
>CAZRTW010000026.1:0-5737 GCA_964603145.1 uncultured Candidatus Saccharibacteria bacterium
GATCATAACTCTTTTTAACTGCAGCTTCGAGATCAGGCAACAAAAAATATTTTTTAGGATCGCTTTGATGTGGCAAGAGCTCCGCATACATACGCTCCCCTGTCTCGTCTATAAGAAGAACATAGAGGTCCGGCATTTCGCGGATGGTTGCAATCAATTTTTCGTATGAGATGCCACGATCAAGTCCACCTAAAATAAGCACGTTTGTTTTGGGAAAAGCACGCAGTGCGGCCAGAGCTGATTCAGGAATGGTAGAAATTGAATCATTAATAAACGTAATACCTTTCCAAACACCAATATTTTGCAAGCGGTGAGAGAGTCCTTGAAATGTTTCGAGTGCTTGCTTAGCTTTTTCAGGATTTGCTCCGACATATGTTGCTGCAACTGCACCAAGAAGAAGTCCGCGAAGGACATGGTGACCATTCACCGATGTCTTTGTTTCGAGCATATAAAATGGAATTTCTTTGTCTCCTTTTTTAATAAAAAGTTCACCTCCCCTCTCGAGCGGCGCGCACTCGACAGCGCCTTCATTCCAAGTTACTTGTTTTGCGTGTGTACCTGTTTTTTTGATTACCTCCCCTAGTTCAGGATTGTCGTCTGCAACTAAAATATCTTCTTTCTTTTGGTGTTGAAAAATGTGAGCCTTGCTTGCGACATATCGCTCCATCGTTTCATAGTAATCCAAGTGTTCAGGGAAAATATTGAGGGCAAGCGCGATGTGCGGGCTTGTGCGAACAGTTTGGAGCATATGAGACGAGAGTTCAAAAACAATAACTGTTTCTGGTTTTATTTCAGACAGCATATCAAACGGCGGCACTCCAATATTTCCAAGAAGAAGCGACTCCTTTCCGCTTATTTTCAAAAAGTGGTGAATGAACGTACTTGTCGTACTCTTCCCTTTCGTTCCGGTCACGCCGATCGTTTGATCACGAAATGTTTCGAGAAAAAGAGCCGCTTGTGATGACAGTGTATTTCGATGTTCAAAAAGAACTGGATCAGGGAGAGAAATGCCCGGCGCCTTTAGAATAAGATCAAAACCGGCAAGATGCTCCAAATATTTTTTTCCTGTAACAAAACGAACGTGTTTGTCCTCTCTAAAAAGAGGGTTATGTTCAACATCAGCACTCGCATCCGCAATAGTGAGCATGCGTTCCTTGTCATGCGCGCGAATAAAAGTATATGAGGACTGTCCCTCTCGGCCAAAACCGAGAATAAGGATATTTTCTTTATCTCTGATCTTCTGCCAAATCTTATCCATAACAAACTTCGTCCTGTACTTTTTCAAGATATTCGATAATGCCTGCATCCGGAATAAGGTGGTCGTGGAACTCGCACAAAATCATCTTATAAATTTCTGGTGGAAGAAGCATGTGAATATTCTTTGAAAGGAAGACTGAAATAAGCGGCATGGCTTTTGCCTCCGGGAAACGCACAAGAATATGCGAGAGAATGGCGAGCGATTCCTGGGTCGTACCCACACATTCAAATGGACGAGTTACAGCAATACCAGTGAGTTCAAGCAGGTTCTGCAAATGGCGTGTATGCATAAACATATTTGTACCAAAGAGGCGCTCCGCAAATGCAATATCCCATTCTGCCGAAATCAGCATAAAGGCAAAGAGGCATTTTGCGCATTCGCCACACCACGCACCCTCTTTGTTTTTAGTGTTACAGCTCGAAATATACGGCATGGCATCTTCATACTTTTTCAAAAGTGCAGCAATGCCAATTTCAGAAAATGGACGGAGAATACTGAAATACATAGGGCCGTCTGGCCAAAGCATCTGAGAGAGCTTTTGGAAACGTCGTTCAAAGTGGAGTGATTTTGAATATTGATGATTAATATCCGTACCTGGAACTGTCGGCGCATCTGAACTTGCCTCATTAGCGACAATAAAATATTTTTTTCCGCGCAAACTTGCAGAAAGCATACCAAGAAATGCCACAACTATTGAAAATGGAGTGTGGCCATTCAGCGCTCCCTCTTCATTTAACTTCAAAAGATGTGGATGCATATTGCGCTCCACAACTGTTTCTTTAATATCGGTAAGACCTAACACTTCTTTAATTTCTTCCCGCTTCGGTCCGTGTGCCTTCACGAAAAAAGTTTCAATCTTCTCTCCTTTGTCTTTCATGAGGCCGAGTGCAAGCGTAGAATCTTTTCCGCCCGTAAATGCAACAAGACTTCCGGATAATTCTGAAAAATCGTGAGAAATTTTTGGTGCATGCTTTTTAGGTTTATCAAAAAAGAATTCAACCCAATTTTCTTTTTTTACAGAAAGCAATCCGTTTCGGTAGCGAAATTCTCCAAGGCCGTCGTACCACGTCTCTACCCACCAGGCGATTTCATCTTCTGAAAGAGTCCCACAATTAATATGAAAATTCGGTGAGCATTGCGCTTTCCAATATGAAAGAGCCTCAATAAGGCCAATACGGAAAATAAAATCTTCGTGGCGCTCTATTGTTTCCTCAGAAACTGTATACGGAAGCTTTAATTTCTGACTGACTGTAATAGAATCCCCTTCCGAAAAGGTAAAAATAAACGAGAGTGTGAGAACTGTATCGTTGAGCGCCCAGCTATAACTGTCATAGGTAAAATCAGGGTATTTTGCCCTAAGTTCCTCAAATTTGGCTTTGTTTTCGACTACCAGTTCCATATAAGTAAGACGTCCTAAAAATAGCGCATTTCTTCGTTTCTGCGCTCGTTTCCTCCTGCAACGTACCTCAAGTACGTCTTAGTCGGAAGCCTCGCTTGCGCCTTGAACTACATCTATTTTTAGGATGTCTTAATCACTATACCACAATGGAATTTTTTGAGGATTTTATATGTGAATGGAACGCAAGCATAGTCACAACAATCATTTCCTTGAGAAATGCCAATATCTTCACGCATAAAATACACGCGTTAAAGTTAGTGAAGTGACAAACTATGGTGTCACGCTAGGAGGAGTCTTGCGGCGTTCACGATACGACACGAACTGGAAATGGATGTGTATGAAGACACAGATAATGCCGATAATAGCGAAGACTGCAAGTCCTACGGTCAGAGCATTCTGGGCAACAAAATTAAGAAGACTCTGCCACATTGAGGCGGTAACGAGAGTTTTTACGTGAATAGACTCATAACTCTTCTCTCCACGTTCGTTAGTGAACTGTGCCCAGAGTTCATGGTAGCCAAGAAGACGAGTGTCTTCAGTGGTGAGAGTGAATGCTCCAGCTTCATCAGTCTCAACTAGATACTGCTCTACCTTGTTATCTGAAAGGCGAACATAGACCATTACAAGCCTGTTGGCAAACATAGCGCTTCCGGAAACCTTTATAGGCTCACCAATCACAACTTCAGCTGGGAAAGACTAAATCTTCGGAGCAGTCAATGTCTTCACATCAAGCTTTAAGGTCGAAGCTTTGAAGTTTCCAGCGCGGTCATAAGCGGTAACATCAACCTGATAGGTTCCAAGATACGGCATAGCAGGAACTTGGTATTCGGCCGCGTTATCGTGCGCAAGAATCTTTTCTTGTTTGCCTCCCGCAACTGTCACAGTGAAGTATTCGATACCTGAAGTCTCATCAGTACCCTTTAATCCAAGTAAGATACTGCCATTAGGTTGAGTGACTGGAGTTACGAGCAAAGACTCAGGCGCAATAGTGTCGATGTGGAATGCGTAGTACTCAACAGGAGACCATCCGGCTGAAGTGCGGTAACGTGCATGGAAATATGAAACACCGTCACGGACATTTGGGTATTCCTTATGTGTCGTCACAACCATTGGCCCTGAAGGTATTGTTCCTGGCTGACCACCAAAAATTATCTGAGTGTTTTTAACTTTTTCAGGAAGTTGCCATGCGACTGAAATTGACCGATTGTTATACCAAGAGGTTTGATCAGGATGAGTCGAAGAAGTCAGAATCAAACTGGCAAGAGAAGAATCTACACCAGCTGTATCCTCATTTTGAGGTGTCTCGACTGGTTTCGTTTCCTCAACGACAGGAGCGGCGAGCACTGAGATAGTTGTTCCTCCAACGAAAGTTAGGACATCAGTGCCGCTTCCGTCATTTGCCCTAACTGATGCTTCTGAGAGATATAGTGAAGCATTGCCTGGCTTAATTGCTTTAACAAGAAATGAAACTACTTTCCCACCAGTTCCGGAATATCCAGGGTTAACCACACCACCATTAAAGGAAGCGGTGCCTCCATCATTAGAATAAACTGGAGTCTCTGGCCACAAACCAAAGACTGACCCATCTGTGTCCATAGAAACGATAGAGACGGAATTCTGAGGAAAATGCATCACTCCTTCGGCGTTGTTGATCGCTTTACCCTCCGCATCAACTGTCACTTGAACACGAAATGTCTCGCCGACAGTAACCTGAGCGCGGGATGAAGTAAGCGACAATGTCGCAGCCTTTGCAGACGGAACAGATACGGCAAGTATTAAAAATACAGCTGCCAATATTTTACAAGATTGAATTATAAATTTAGTGCGCATGACGTTTGATAAGGGCGCGTATTTTTTTTCTAAAAACAATCAGTAAAATAAGAATCAGTGCTCCGACGGCTACGAGAATCCTTGTAATGCCACGATTCATTCCATGCGTTGCGATACGAATATTACCGGCCTTATCATAGGCAAGGACGATGAGCGGTTCATTTTTTGACTGATTCTGAAGCACGTACGATGTTCCTGATCTAACAGGCTCACGTGTGCCTTCGATAACTTCATAGTATGCGATACCCGATCGCTTATCAGTGGTCTCGAAGTATGCATATTTCATACCAGCATTCTCATTTGGATCCTGAAGGATCTCAATACTGAAAGGCTCAGGTAACTGATTATCAGATGAAACAACCGTTGCTTGTGCGTCGATAGGTGCATCTAAAGCAACAAGTACCGGTATCTGATTAGTATGCTCTTTATATACGACTTTAGTACCAAGACCGTCATTCATATAGCCGGCTACAGAAGAGTGACTTACAGTCATGGTTCCTGGAGCTCCGACTTGCACAAAAAGTGTAAATAGATGGGCGTGTGCATCGTTTAAACCCATCGGTGTGCCTCCAATAAAGGAGACTACTGCGCCATCGTTTGAGAGCGAAGGCTTTCGAGGCCAGAGAGTCAAAGCCGAACCTGCCACGCTAATATCTTTGACTATAAAATTCGTTCCGCTAAGACTAACCGTTCCCTCTACTGCATTAAGCGTCCTTCCTTCTGTATCCAATATAATATCAATAGCGACAACATCTTTGCTGTGGATGTCTCCATGGGTACTTACATACGTTCCGGCATATACTGAACTGATATTTAAAAATACGAACACTACCCCAAGAAGAAGAGAAGTTACTTTTAATATCTTGATTATGTACTTAGATGATCTCATTTTTTATTTTTTCTTTTTCCACTGATAGAGCATAATCGAGAAATCAATCGAGTTCACAGAAGAGTCCTTGTTGATATCCGAGCGAGGATTTTTGTATGGTGGCTTTGTTTTCCAATGGGACAGAAGTATTGAAAAATCGATAGAGTTGACGATGCCGTCGATGTTGAGGTCCGCACTTAAATAATCTTCTCCTCCACCTCCGAGAAGGCCACCACCGCCACCGCCGCCGCCACCGCCACCCCCCAAGAAGGGTGAGGAAGAGGACGACAAGGACAGGAAGCGCAAACTGCGAGCCTTGCTGCTGGCCCTTGGGGTAGTGGCGATTGCTGCGGTCGTCGTCGGGACTGCTTTTCTGGTGGGT
>CAZRTW010000026.1:5747-10198 GCA_964603145.1 uncultured Candidatus Saccharibacteria bacterium
CACCGCCACCGCCGCCGCCACCGCCACCGCCACCGCCACCACCACCACCACCACTCGAACTTTCAGAAACAGTGAATACACGCGAAGCGCTCGAGCTATCGGTACCGAAATAAACAACGAGTTTAAAGTAGTAAGTGCCTACTGTTGGAACCGATGCAGTTAGTACAGTATTCCAGTCATCACCGGGGTTAATAAATTTTGCAGCGAGCGCATGGTAAGTATCATCTCCTCCTCCACAAGCATTGTTCGAATTTGATACGACACACCACTCATATTGATACTCATAACCAGTTAAACCCTCGTTTGTGATCGTCACATTCGCAGAAATTGCTGAAATACTTGAAGCAGAAACTGAGTTAATTATCACCTGCGCAGGAGATCCAGCAACTTCCCAATAGTCATTATTCTGTACTGTCTTACCAGATTCTATTTCTGTAGAAACTACCGTCTCCCACAAGCCTTGAGCAGCTGATGTTGCAACTGAATATGTATATTCGTAAACACCTGTGCTTATCAACGTCATTGGTACTGATGAAACAACAACGTTGCGATCTGGATCATACACTGTGACTACAGGAGAAGAAAAAGGGGCGGTTGGCTCGTTAGCAGAATTTACGATAAATAATTTTGTTCGATAAACCGTACCACCGAGTATGCGGTCGACATTACCCATACGGACACTCCAAGCTCCTCCGCCAGAAGCGGATACTGGGGTATCAAGATTAGTCGCTACTTGCTCACCAACGGAACCGATGGTTGTCAAACTCGATGAAAGTACATTCCAAACATCGGCGGCAGTAATATCATTACCATAATTTGTGAGTGTACGAGTCGCATTTGCCCACACCGCTGTCGCAACATTTGATGCTTCGTAATCAGTCAAAGTTCGAGTTGCACTTGTCCAAACATCAGCGGCAGTTAGGTTGCTCGTGCCACGGCTTGATATCTGCGCATCAAGATTCTGGACTATAAGCTTTCCTATGGATCCCGTAGCAGAAAGTGAGCTCGTTGCTTTGTCCCAAATTGCTTGTTCAGATGCTCCCGAAAGTGTTACTGTTCCCGAATTTATCGAACGTGTTCCATATGACCATACATCCGCTGCCGACACATCATTTAATGATGTTATCAAGCCTCTATTTGTAATAATTTCAGAAACAATATCAGAAACAGTTCCATCAACATTAGTTGCAAGCTGTTCTCCAATTGATCCAGTCGTCGTCAAACTCGATGAAAGTACATTCCAAACATCGGCGGCAGTAATATCATTACCATAACTAGTGAGTGTGCGGACCGAATTACTCCAAATAGCTGTTGCAGCAGCTGAATTTCCGGTCGACGAAAGTTCTCGTGTTGCATACGTCCAGATATCTCCGGCAGTCAAACTGCTGGTCCCTCGGCTAGAAACGGCAGCATCGATGTTGTCAACAAGCAGTTTTCCAATCGATCCCGATGTTGAAAGAGAGGAAGTGGCAGTGTCCCAAATCTCCTGTTGTGAGAGGGTTGAGATATCGACATCAGTGTTTAAAGAGCGAGTACCATACGTCCAAACATCAGCAGCCGATATGTCATTAAGAGCACTGATCAGACCTCTGTTTGTTAAAATCTCAGCTACGATAGTTGTTTCTGCAGATGAAACATCGCTTGCCGTAGCGATTGATCCCCCTCCAGTCAAGGTTGAATCGGTCAATCTGCGCACCCCAACATATGCGTTATTCCAGACATCAGCTGCGAGAGCTCCAAAAGAAGTCAGGGTACGAGAGCCAGAACTCCACACCGCCGACGCAACAGTACTATCAGTCATAACCGGACTTTTAACGATAAATGGCTGTGCCGCAGTGATAAGATTTCCAGCCAATGTAGACCCACAAGTAATAGTCGTCGGATAGCGTCCGTTTGTAACAGGGGTTGTATAAGAATAGTAATGCCAGCCATCCGCATTGGCGGTCATAGCAGCAGCATTAACCAATAGTGAGCCTGCGGGGCTTGTAATAGTTACAGTACAAGGATCAGTTGTCGGTGTATAGTCATCGTTATAGACATATTCACCAATAATGACAGTATCTCCTGGCTCATATACGTTATCAGTGGCAAACGAAAAACTTGGCATGAGCATCATGCTTACAGCGAACATCACCCAAAAGGTTTTTTTTCTCAAAAAACTCATCGAATGATTTTTATTTCTTATTTTTTCGCATTATGATCACTACTATAACGATCACAGCAGCTAGCACTAGTAATTCCTTTGTTCCAATATTGAACATATAGTTTGTGATTGGCTTATAAAAAATAACTATTTTTTCTTCTGGTCTTCATCCTTAAAAGCCCCGCGAATATGCCGAATCGAATCAGCAACACCCTTAGTGAGCTCAGGTATCTTCTTCGCGCCGAAGAGAAATATGACGAGCACTACGATGATAATAAGTTCTTTTGTTCCAAAATTAAACATAATAAAATCAGATAAGATTATTTCTTTTTCGCTGGCGGTAAGTCGACACCGTCATCCTTGAATGCATTTATCAAATGCTTTACAGCATCGACAACACCCTTAGTGAGCTCAGGTATCTTCTTCGCGCCGAAGAGAAATATGACGAGCACTACGATGATAATAAGTTCTTTTGTTCCGAGTCCAAACATTGGAGTATTATGTTATGCGAGTAATATGCGACGCTTCTTTCTTGAATTCAAAAGGATGGTCACTTCATATATTGCGACTAATGGTGCCGCCATCAACACTAATGATAAACCATCTGTCGGAGGAAGTAAAGAAACAAATATGAATATGAGTACTACTGCATGACGGCGCTTTGAGCGAAGAAAATCCGCCGTTGTGAATCCCGCGCGAATAAAAAACGTTATGATGATCGGAAACTCAAAGATCAACCCAAGAAGGGACGATGTCAGCATGATCTCTGCAGCAAAGCGCCCAATATCCCAATAATTCACGACACCGAGGGAAAGGTTTACTTGGGCAATCATCTTCATGGCCATATAAAGAGTCGCGAAACCGTATGAGAAGCCGAAAAAAAATAAAATAAGTGCAACCGGAATCAGAGATAGGAAGATTCTATTCTCTTGGGGGCGTAGTCCTGAGCGGAGAAAGGCGTACAAGTGATACACAATGAGCGGTGTCACAATGACAGTCGCAAAGAAGAATGCAATACTCATAGATAGATCAAGTAGTTGAAATGGGGATGACGTCACAATAACAACGTTCTTAATCGCCATATACTTAACGAAAAATTTTATGAGTGGTGCGGCCAACAAAAAACCAATAATAAAACTAATACCGAAAACACGCACAACAGAAAGAAGCCTCCGACGAAGTTCGCCGAAATATGCTGAAAACTTATCGAGGTAGTTTCGCAGGCTGTCCATACCCCCTGATCATATCATCCCCTACTGCTTTTAGGAGATTTTTCGCTTTCGTGTGCGTTTGATGATAGTAGCAACGGGCTGAGATTCTGTCTCTATGACAGAATCAATAACCGGAGTGGTTGGTTGAGGTACAGGAGTTTCGGTAGTAGTCTGTGGAACTGGTTCTATTGGAGTCTCAGCAGGAGTTGGTTCAGGTGTTGGTGCTTGCGTTTCAGTTACTGGCTCGGGAGTAGGAGTAGTCTGTGGAGCTGGTTCTATTGGAGTCTCAGCAGGAGTTGGTTCAGGTTCAGGAGTTGGTTCAGGGGTTTCTACAACTGTCGGCTCTGTAACTATAGGCCTCTCAATGCGATGGTGATTGAGCCATTCAGCAACTGCAGCTGTGCCTTCCTGCCATGATGAGTAATTCTTCGTTTCAGTACCAGTATTACCGACATTGCCAGGATTTTGAGTGGCGACAGCAGCACCTACCGTGCCAAAGCGAGAGTCAAGCTCAATCAGGGCAACAACAAGACGTACATCCACCGCATACATCTGTGCCGAAGAAAGCACCATCTCACCGGTGAGAGGACTATCCGGAGCCGCTTTCTTGATATACGCTTCAACTGATTCAGCTGTATCAAAGAAAGGCATTTTCTCGAGAATCGTCTGAATCTTCTGTTCATGATATGGATCCGTCGCATACGGCGTAATATCATACAGCGACAAACATTTTGTTGCATCAGTTAAGTTAACAAAATTAAACGATGCTTCAATTCCATTCTTCACAACTTCAGCTTCCGTAAATGGAGTAGCCGCAGCCGTTTGTGATATCCCCGAAAGAAGATGGAGCTTAGCCAGCGTATCCTGAACACCATGGACTTCAGTATCAATCGCATTAATGCGGTCTAGGTCTCCAGCTTGAAAAGCCTGATCTTTTGCGAGTGCAAGACCAGCCAGTCTGTTGTTTAGTAATTGAATAAGGTAATCGATGTTCATAAAAAATAATTAAAAGAAAATAAGCGTTCTCCACATTTCCGCTCCCGTGTGTCGCATCATGTAAAGATAATTAAGACCGTCTGTTGTTTCAATAACCTCCA
>CAZRTW010000027.1:0-10039 GCA_964603145.1 uncultured Candidatus Saccharibacteria bacterium
GTGTCACCGAGTACTTCAAACATAAGGCTCACAGCTTTTGGCATATCAAAATCGTCTTGAATAACTTTTGCAAACTCTTCTTGGTATTTTGGATTTATTGTTCCTTGCTCTTTGGTCTCTGTTACAAGCGCTCGTACTCGTGCGAACGCTGTCTGCGCTCCTTCCAATGCCTGCCATGTAAAATTAAGCGGACTTCGGTGGTGGCTCATAAGCACAAGAAGTCGAAAGGCGAGCGGATCAATACCTTTTTCTGTAATGCCGCGGAGCGTGACGAAATTACCCGCAGACTTGGACATTTTTTTGCCTTCAACCATAACCCATTCATTGTGAAGCCAGTAGTTTACAAATTTTTCGTCTGTTGCACATTCTGACTGGGCAATTTCGTTTTCGTGGTGAGGGAAGACAAGATCGATTCCACCGGTATGAATATCAAAATGATTTCCGAGATACTTCATGCTCATAGCTGAACATTCTACGTGCCAACCTGGGCGACCCTTGCCGAGGCTAGTTTCCCAGAATACATCGCCGTCAGCCTCATCCCAGGCCTTCCAGAGGGCAAAGTCGCTTGCGTTATCCTTTTCGTATTCGTCGAGCTTAATTCGGCCAGCTGCGTTGTCTACCTTGTTTGAAATGGCAACGGGGGAAAGCTGGCCATATGCGTCGTCTTTTTCTACAGCGAAATAGACACTGCCATCGTCTGATTTATATGCAAAACCTTTTTCAAGAAGCTGTTCAATAAGAGCTACCATTTCGGGAATATGTTCTACTGCTCGTGTGTATTGTGTTGGCGGAAGAATATTGAGTGATGCCGAATCTTTTTTAAATTCATCAGCAAAGAAAGTGGTGAATGCATCAAGAGATTTTCCAGCGACCTGCGAATCACGGATAGTTTTATCATCCACATCAGTGAGATTCATAATGTGATTCACCTCATATCCGGAATATGCGAGCGTACGGCGTACAATGTCGGCAAAAATATATGCGCGGAAGTTTCCGATGTGTGCATAGTTATAGACTGTCGGGCCACATGTATAGAGGCCAATTTTTTTACCAGCTGGATCGATCGGCACAAACGTGTCGAGATTTTTGGTGAGCGTGTTGTAGAGTTTTAGAGCCATTTTTTAGACCGGAAATATACCACAGAGAGAATACAGATTATAACCATACCAAGGAATACAGCGCCGAGTCGTAGTGGATCATCAAGATTAAGCAGTTTTGATTCCATGGCAAAGATCCACGTTATAAGCCCGAGTGGGAGCATGATAACGTTCACAGCTGCCAATTGGCGCATAGCGGTACTTGTTTTTGTTGAAAGGAGAGAGTCGTTTGTTCGGCGCAAATCAGTAAGAGTTTCTTTTGTCTCGTTCAGTACCTGTGCAAGGTGAGTAAATTCACCTTCAATAACGCTGAGTTGATACTCAAAGCTATTGCCGTATAAGTGACCACACGCACCAGCAAGAGAGCGAAGAGTCTCCTTGTGAAGGCGAAGTGCTGATTTGATATCAATCAAGGAGCGGTTAACACGGGAAAGTCGGACAACCATCTTTGCTTCCTCGCCTTTAAATATTTCGCGTTCAATTTCTCGGATTTCCTTTTCTACTACTTCTAAAATGTACGCTGTGTGCTTATAGAGTTCACGCACCTGAGCAAAGAAAAGTAAGCCCGCATGTTCACTGGTAGTAGCGTTTGTGAGATACATTTCCTTTTCAAAGCCTTTGGCAAAGTCGTGAAGCGGATCAATCAGCTCGTAGTGCGTAGTAATGAGCGCATTTTTGAGAAGAATGAAATCAATTTCAGTTTCCTGAACTTGGCCTGTTGTGCGATTTCGAAGAGGGAAGTGAAGGGCAAGATAAATGGCATTTTCGTAGAGATCTACCTTAACGCGTTCGTTGCGTGTGAGCAGTTCCTCGGCCATGACCGGATGAAGATTGTATTCTTCAGTAAGCGATGAAACTTCACCGCGTGTTGGGGATTCTAAATCAACCCAAGTAAGACCCTGGCGAGTCGTGTACCTTGATAACATATACTTAGTATACAGTATTTTGTATACTGTATACAGTATGAGCGGATCGGAAAAAGAGGAAAACCAGAGTCTCGAACACGTATTCGAGAAGCCGGCAGAACTGCTTGAAAAAGGCGTAGAAATTATCGAAAAAGGAGAGAAAAGTATTGCGAGTAAGATCCCACTCAAGCGCGCAGAAAAATACTGGCACACACTTGGCCCCGGACTCATCACGGGGGCCTCTGACGACGATCCATCTGGCATTGCAACGTACTCGCAGGCGGGAGCTCGCTACGGTTTCCAATTTCTTTGGCTTTCGTGGTTTACATTTCCGCTTATGTCCGTCATTCAGGAAATGTGCGCTCGTATCGGCGTAGTAACAGGACACGGACTTGCCGCAAATATTCGTCGTCACTATTCAAAGCGAACGCTCTATGTCATAACGACATTACTTTTTGTTGCGAACACTTTTAATATTGGCGCCGACCTTGGTGCAATGGCAAAGGGTGCACAGCTTGTTGTGCCGAAAATGAATTTTGCATTACTCGTGATTGGATTTGGCGTTATCTGTCTTGTCCTCCAAATTTTTACTACCTATGCAAACTACGCGAAGTACCTAAAGTACATGGCATTTGTGCTCCTCGCTTACATTGCTTCAGCGCTCATGAGCCACCTCGATTGGGCTCTTGTGTGGAAGGGTATCGTTGCACCGACACTTACATGGGGTAAAGATCAGATATTTATGATCTGCGCCGTTCTTGGTACCACAATTTCTCCGTACCTCTTTTTCTGGCAAACATCGCAGGAAGTGGAAGAGCAGAATTTGCAAAATGGTGAAGAAGAAAAAAAGTGGCATCAGAATGTTTCCGGCGAACAGCTTAGTAATTTAAAAACAGATGTCTGGAGCGGTATGTTTTTTTCAAACCTAGTGATGTTCTTCATTATGGCTGCGTGTGCAGGCACGCTTTTCTCTAATGGCATCACTAACATCGAAACAGCAGCAGATGCAGCCCTAGCCCTCCGTCCGTTTGCTGGCAATTTCGCCTACATCCTTTTTGCAATCGGAATCGTCGGAACGGGGATGCTCGCTATTCCTGTTTTGGCTGGCTCGACATCATACGCAATAACAGAGAGTTTTGGCTGGAAGCATGGTCTTTACAGAAAACTCAAAGATGGATACGCGTTTTATGGCGTGATTATTGTTTCAGTTATTTGTGGAATCCTTCTTAACTTCATTGGACTCGATCCTATCAAAGCCCTTATCTATTCTGCGTTCGCCAACGCTCTTATCGCCCCTATAATTATCGTGTTTATCCTTGGCCTAAGCTCTAACAAGACGGTAATGGGCACTCATGCCAACAAGAAGAGCGCAAATTGGATTGGCTGGTTTACGGCCATTTTGATGGGTGTTTCTGGTATTGCCGCCATTTGGGCCTTATTTTAAAAGGCGAAACTGGGGGTTACCCAGTTGACTTTCAGCGTATCTCGTGTAATATAGCTCGGGTATGAAAGAATTTGCAATTATAGCTACAGGGGGCAAACAATATCCCGTATCAGTCGGCGACGTTATTCGCGTCGAGACTCTTCCAGGTGAATATAAGAAGGGCGATAAGGTGCTCTTCGACAAAGTGCTTCTTGTTGATAACGGCAAAGACACAACAATCGGAACTCCTCACATTTCTGGTGCAAAGGTTGAAGCAATCTTCCAGACTGCTGGCCGTGCAGCAAAACTTATTGTGGTTAAATACAAGGCTAAGAGTAAGTACCACAAAAAGAATGGCCACCGACAGCCGTATTCTGAAGTTAAGATTAGCGCTATCAAGTAAAACAAATACGAAAATAAAAAGCATGAACTTTCTTGGTTCATGCTTTTTATTTTGTTTGACCGCATACTTTATGCCGCCATTGTTGCAAGTTCTTCCTTTGTGTAACCGGCACCCTTGAGCTCGTCCGTAACGATTCCAATAAACGTTTCAGCGTTCATGCCAAGGAGGCGTTTTGCCATTTTAAGCTCAATGGACGTTTCGTGGAGTTTTTCCTTCTGAAATTGCCCATGGTCTGCGCCGGGTACCACGTTGTTGTTATCGCAGTAATTTTTGAATTCCTGCAGCTTCTTTCTGAATTCATGCTCACTTAGTGAGATGTTGGCAAATAATGTTTTCGTGTATTCCATAGTTGTAATTTTGTGTAAACAATACAACTATAAATATGTTTGTCAATTATGTATGGGTACGTGATTTAAGAGCCGATGAAAGAGTTTCAGAATCTGAATATTCAATTTCAGTTCCGGTGGAGAGGCCCTTGCCGAGCATGGAGATTGATACATTCGAGAGTGAGAGCTTGTGGAGTGCCTGTACGACAAGCGCCTCTGTGCGATCACCATCTGGAGTAGCCGAGAGAGCAAGAATAACTTCCTTCAAATTTCCTTTTGATTCAGTTTCTACGAGCTTGGAAAGTTGTGAGAGTCGGATATGCTGTGCCGCATCTTTTTCGATAGCTGGTGCGAGGCCGCCAAGCACGAAGTACGTGCCTGTATAGGTGCGGGACATGATGAAGCGTTCTCGGTCGGCATCCTTTTCCACGATAAGGAGCAAACTTCTATCCTTTGTTGGATCTTTACATACAGGGCAGAGACCGGCATCGATTTTTTCTGAAAGCGCGAAGCATCGAGAGCAACGACGGACATTTTTTCGAATGCTTGCGATTGTTTCGTCGAGATCCTTGATGTATACCTCATCTGCTGTTGCGACAAAGTAGGCAAAACGCATGGCTTGGCGCTCGCCGATTCCTGGGAATCTTTTAAAAAGTTGTTGGAGTTTCTTGAGTGAGTCCATGATGTGGCTTAGAAATTATCAAGTGTTGCATTGCCTGATTTAAACGCATCAGACTCGCTGTGATGAGTATCGATTTCATAGAAAGTTGAGGTGCGCTCATCGATACGTAGTTCCACTTCTCCGACAGGACCGTTACGGTGTTTTGCAATGAGAATTTTCGCAACATCTCTCTGGTCAGATTCTTTGTTGAAGCGGTCTTCACGGTGAATGAACATAACCACGTCCGCATCTTGTTCGATGGAACCGGAGTCACGGAGGTCGGAGAGGCGAGGTTCACCGCCACGAGCTTCCACTGCACGAGAGAGCTGTGAGAGGGCAATAACAGGCACATTAATTTCGCGCGCGAGCGCTTTGAGTGAGCGGGAAATTTCCGTTACCTGATTCACCATCGAGTCGTACTGCTTACTGGTGGCCATCAACTGGAGGTAGTCGATAATAATGAGGCCGATATTATGTTCGGTTTTGAGACGGCGTGCGACAGAACGGATATGTGCAATTGTCGAAGATGGCTGGTCATCGATAAAGATCGGTGCTTTTGAAAGGCGATCGATACCTTCACGGAGGAGTGAAAAGTCAGAACCAGTTGTAGAGAGTCCTCCGGTTCGAAGATGCCACGCAGATACTTTAGATTCTGCGGCAAGCATACGATCAACCAATTGCTGGGAACTCATTTCAAGTGAGAACACGCCAACACCAATATTGTGTTTTGTTGCGGCAAGACGTGCGAAGTCCATGGCAAGAGTTGTCTTACCAACGGATGGGCGGGCGGCCAAAATAATAAGGTCAGATTTTTGGAAACCAGCAAGGACATTATCCAGGCTTTTGAATCCTGTAGGTACTCCGCGAAGTTCACCTTTGTTTGAATGGAGTTGTTCAATACGTGTCCAAGCCTCACCAAGTGTGTCTTTGAGGGCGAGATACTTTCCACGCTTTGGACTTTCGGCAATAGTAAAAATTTCTTTCTCAGCAATATCAAGAATATCTTCGAGCGGCTTCGATTTACTGTCATAGCCAAGCTCGGCAAGAGTGTCTGCCGCTCCGATCAAACGACGAAGTACATATTTTTCTTCGACAATATTTGCGTAGTACTCGGCGTTTGTGGAAGAAGGAACGGCGTTGGTGAGCTCAGTAAGGTAGCGTGAGCCACCCATGTTCTCAAGCATTTTCTTTTCCTTGAGCTTGTGCGTGAGCGTCAAAATATCAATCGGCTCATTGCGACTCGAAAGCTCAAGCATTACCTCAAAGATTTTCTTGTGCTTGTCGCTATAAAACGAGTCCGGTGAGAGCTTGTCGGCAATTTCTATGAGCGTGCCTGGGCGAAGCATAATTGAGCCTAAAACGGCTTTTTCAGAGTCGAGGCTCTGGGGTGGAACGCGGAGATTCTTTTCGGCTGGCATACGAGGATTCTAGCATGGCAGGTTCCGCAGGGAAGTAGGGTATGAGGGAAAGACTGTGTAAACACTGTGCAAAGCCTAGTTGACTAAAATATGCCAAGTTGTATAGTCAACATGCTCATTTATGTACGGAGGGCTACTCATACGTAACCCGCTCCGGTATGGCGTCCTTTTAAAGTTTCATAGTGTGTTTCTTTAAAACAACGCAAAACGGCTATAACTTTCCTGCTATAGCCGTTTTAAATTTATGTACTAGTTTGATATAATACTCTCATATGAAAAAAGTCTTGCTCTCCGGAATTACCCCGTCCGGCAATGGTAATTTGCACATAGGAAACTATTTCGGCGCTATTAAGCAGTTTGTAGATATGCAGGATGAATATGAGGCCTACATTATGGTGGCTGACATGCATGCTCTCACAACTATTCAAGATGCAAAGGTTCTTAAACAAAATATTTTTAATGTAACTGCAACATACCTTGCCTGTGGTCTTGATCCAAAAAAAGTAAAACTATTCCAGCAGTCAGATATCGGAGTGCATGGAGAACTCACATGGATATTTAATTGTATTACGACTATGCCATACCTTGAGCGTGCTGTAGCGTACAAGGACAAAGTCGCAAATGGAATCGAGGCATCAGTGGGGCTTTTTGATTACCCAATGCTTATGACTGCCGATATCCTGCTCTATGACCCAGATGTAGTTCCAGTTGGCGCAGATCAGAAACAACATATTGAATTTGCTCGTGACACTGCAGAAAAATTTAATCGCATCTGGGGCGAAACATTTAAGATGCCAGAGCCTCTTATCCTCGAGGCCACAGGAATAGTTCCGGGTCTTGATGGACGAAAAATGAGTAAGAGCTACAACAATACTATTCCGCTTTTTGCTTCCGACGAAGAAATTAAAAAAGCAGTGATGTCTATCGTAACCGATTCAAGCGGGGGTATTCCACAAAACGTGTACGCAATCCATCGACTTTTTAGGACCGAAGATGAGTTGGAGTCTCTCTATGAAGACAACGCCGGTAAGTATAAAGCCCTCAAAGATGCGCTCGCAGAAGACATTATTGCCTTTATTTCTCCAATGCGTGAAAAATACCAGGCGCTTCAGGCAAATCCAGAAATTGTAAATGAAGTGCTTGCCGAAGGTGCAAAAATTGTACGAGCAAAGGCCGAGAAGAAAATGGAACAAATTAAAAAGGCCGTTGGTCTTAAATAATTATGAACAAAAAGCACGAAGCAGAACTCATCGCAGCATTTGAAAAGGCGGGGAAAAACAAAATTCTTTTGCAGGAATTTTTGCTCGATATTCTCACTCCCGCAGAATATAAAGAAATGATGATTCGCTGGCAGATTGTGAAGCGCTTGGACAAGGGCGAGCCACAGCGTACAATTGCTAAAGAACTCAAGATCGGCATCGCAACAGTTACTCGCGGATCACGCGAACTAGCCGACAAAAACGGGGGATTCGCACAAGTGCTCAAGAAAATGAAGTAACCTATGGGATTTATCATTACCTGCATAAAACTTATCATCATTTCCGTTTTGGCCCTTTTTTACTACCCGCTCAACACGGCCTTTTTGTACATGCAAAAACACTACCGGCAGTGGCAGAAGGACGACAAGGTTTCGTTCATTGTTGCGACACCGCTCTACTATTTACTTTTCTTGGTAACATCAATTTTGTCATTCCCCCTCGAAGTAATGGGGGAGGCCTTTCATCCACCGATTGGAGGATTTCGATAGGAGAGCAAGGATTAAGGAGCAAACTACTAATGATCAAAAAAAGCACCGCTCTGCGGTGTTTTTTTCTACTAGCACAAAACCAGACGGCCGTCTGGTTTTGTGCTAGTAGCGTTATCCACAGATATGTTTCACGAAAGACTTGCATTTTATTTGTATATATACTATTGTACTAGTACATATGGTATATCCGAAAACAACAACGACACTCTGGTGGAGCGCGAGAACATATTCATCTGCGTCAGTTTGTTGATTTCTCAATAACCACTCAAATCTAGGAACCCACAGTCCGGCGCAGAACACGCCGGTTTTGTTATTTAACAACTTCATATTGCCCATTATAAATTCATACGTATGCAAAATTATGCCAAGTAAAATGAGCGACGAAATCGATCGTCAAAAAGGAATCCGTGCGCGACAAACTAACACCGATATTGGATTCGTCCTGGGGTTTATGTACTTCATAATCATTATTTCTGCCTTTCAATCATTCTAAATTTCTTCACATCAAAAATGTAACTAATGAAAAAGCATCTATCAAAGGGCCAATTTTGGGGACTTGCCATCTTCTTTCTAATTTTACTACTTGCCATTACCGTATTTTTTGTTCCGACAAAAATCGCTCTTGGTATTATCGCTGTCACAATCTGGCTCTCTCTTGGGTATCTAACTATTCTCATTCATCCACTTCTTAAAAACTTACGGAAATGAAAAACTTGTATTATGTATTAAGCGACGACAATTTTGATCATTTGATCACCAATCGTACCACTGTACCACGAGCTCAAAATGAAATTCATGAAGTCCCAGATACACACGTTCTGAGGAGAGTATATGAATACATTGAGCAAGTTGAAATCGGTGATGGTAAAAAATCGTATTGTCCATTTGTAAGGATGATACATAAGAAAAACGGATACTTTGTCCAAGTGTTCAGCAATTACGCGCTTCATGCTGGTGGTGTGATTGAAGAATTGGAGAGAGCATTTAAGGTACGTTCTCCCAAAAAAACGCAGAGTGGTCAGTATCCAGATCCAGTAACCATTGTTGCAGCTTTTCCGGAGGATCACGCATCTTCTGCTGAGTTTTGCCATTTTCTTGAGCAAACTCGGAATGAATGGCGACAACATTTTCTTGATCAGGGGCTGATGATTGCATACATGCATCCGTTCCACGTATTAGGAAGCGCCAAAGAAGGCTCCGAGGAAAACAGCGAAAAACTATATGTCGCTCAAATTCCGCTTCTTATGGTACGGAGAATGCACAAGGAGGACCATGTGTTTATGCATACGGCAGAGGAAATTGCAGCGTATGAAAAATATTTTGGAAAAGTTAAAAAGAATTCCTGCCCGTATCATGCATTTATACGAATGCTTTTAAAGTGCCGGGCACAGTTCTTGAACTTACTAAAATATTTCCGTAAATAGGCATAGGTTTTGATACTTACATAATAAAGATCCGATTATCACATCGGGTCTTTTATTTTAAAAATCACATGGTATAGTACTAGTGCCGATGACCCCTATGACACGGGCGAGGTATGGGCGTAAATGAGTCGAAAAGTAGGGTGGCACCGCGTTCGAAAGATCGCCCCTGCAAATGTATTATCAGTAATACGTTTGGAGAGGCGATTTTTTGTTTTCTCCGACCCCAATATATGTATGTTAAACAGAATTTATACAAGTGAGCTCTCAAGTAAGGTTGGCGAAGAAGTTGTTCTTGCTGGCTGGGTAGATGTGCGTCGTGATCAAGGAAAAATGGTTTTCTTTGATTTCCGCGACATGAAGGGCATTGTGCAGTGTATCGTGCTTCCAATGCACACTGATGCAATCGCTCTCGCAAAAGAAATCCGTCCAGAATGGGTGCTTCGTCTTGAAGGAAAAGTTAACAAGCGACCAGAGAAAAATATTAATCCGAATGTTCCAGCCGGAGATGTTGAACTTGAAGTGATGAAAATTGAAGTTCTCAACAAGGCAGAAACTCCACCATTCGAAATTGGCATGGATACGACTGAAGTGAACGAGGATGTCCGCATGAAGTATAAATATCTCGATCTTCGTAC
>CAZRTW010000028.1:0-6762 GCA_964603145.1 uncultured Candidatus Saccharibacteria bacterium
AACTAAAGAAAAAAGCCCGCTTTAAAGCGGGCTATTTTCTTGTAAAAAATGACTCGCGCAGGCATTTTTGAAAAGACACGAATACATTTTTGCTAAAATGTTTCTCCGCTCGGCCATGCTTGGCCTGCGCGAGGTCTTTTCAAAAAAGCCAGACGCTCGTTTGGACCAACAAAATCCGCTTTAGGGCGGATTTTGTTGTAAATACGACACGCATTTCTGCATGTCCAGTGGATTTCGGAAACGACAGAGTTCAAAAATGATGTAAAGTCTTTCTTGCTGAGGGAAAAATATCGTGCTCTTTCGAAAAAAGTCTTGCGAGATCTTTTTTATGAGGGTATATTATCTGTAGGATTATTTGCACTGTTACCTAGAACACTTTGTGTACGGGAATCCGCGTTGTGGGGTGCCTTGGCATCACGCATAAGATACCCACCTGGCCTCTGGCTAGGGTAACACAACGCAAATAGTCCTAAAAAGAACCTCTCGATGCCCGTCGAGGGCTTTTTTTATGCATGATACTGTATACCGTATACTAAATACTGTATACTTTTTATATGCTTCGCAAGAAATTCCTCAATCGACTCTGCGTATCAATCATCACCCTTGCGGTAATAAACCAGCTCGCAACCTATTTCCATTGGTACAATCTCCTCTGGTGGTTCGATATACCTATGCATTTCTTGGGAGGATTCACCGTATTCTATTTTTCAGCCATTCTTTGGCTTCCGGCTCGCAAATGGGTGGGTGATACCCGCTTTATATTTGAAGCCGTAATCACTACAGTTCTTATCGGCGTTCTTTGGGAAGCGCTTGAGCTCTATCTATTCTTTAACTACGGATCACCGGCGTTCTTTACACTCGATTCTATTTCAGATGTCGTCTTTGATCTCGCCGGTGCACTCCTTGCAGCCTACTACGCAATACCACATCTCACTGCCGATCGTCTCGCAAACAAAAGTGCGGGCGTGGTATCATAGCAGTATGTCAAAAAATCGTTACCGACTTACGTTCTGCTCTGGTGCAACAACGGTAACTGGAGCTGATTTTTTATTGGAAGGTCCGCTTGATGCACAAGATCGACCACTACTGCGTATCCTTGTTGATTGCGGGCTTGTACAGGGAGAAAAGATAGCAACTCTCGCTAACTGGGAGCCATTTGCTTTTGACCCCAAAGAAATTGATTATCTTTTTATTACACATGCGCACATCGACCATATCGGTCGTATTCCGAAACTCGTACATGATGGATTTAAGGGGAAAATCCTAGCAACTCCGCCAACATGCGCACTCGCATACCCAATGCTGGAAGATACAGGCAATATTCTCTCACACGACAAGGAAAATAAACTCGACGATATTTACACGCCGGAAATTATCAAGCAATCTACCGCTGGTTGGATCGGTATTGAATACGAAAAAGTATTTGAGCTCGTTCCCGGCATAAAGGTAGTCATGCACGACGCAGGACATATCCTGGGATCGGCATTTATTGAATTCATAATAGGGGAAACACATCTCGTCTTTTCTGGAGATCTTGGTAATTCTCCATCTCCAATCCTTCCTGAGACGGCTGTACTTAAAAATGCAAACTATCTTCTTGTCGAAAGTGTGTATGGAGACCGCCTCCACGAAGATCGTGAGCGCCGTCGCGATATGCTAAAAGATGTTCTTCTTGAAAACTATAAGAATGCAGGGACGCTTATTATCCCGACATTCTCACTGGAACGAACACAAGAAATCATTTTTGAAATCCATGGCCTCATGGAGAAGAAACTTATTCCCAAAATGTTGGTCTACCTTGATTCACCGCTTGCCATTTCAATTACTAAAATCTACCGCGACTATCAGGATCATTTAAATGCTGATCTTCGGAGTCATGTGGGGACGGATAATCCATTTCTTTTCCCAGGGCTTGTTGAAACGCCAGAGGCCGCTGATTCTAAACGCATTTTAAAAGCTCCCAACCCAAAGGTAATTATTGCGGGTTCCGGTATGTCTTCTGGTGGACGCGTAATTCATCACGAGCACAACTACCTCTCTGACCCCAATAACACGCTTCTCCTCGTGGGGTACCAAGCAGTGGGGACATTCGGACGCCAGCTAGAAGACGGGGCAAAGACCATCACGATTGATCATGCGACTATTCCAGTGAATGCAAAAATCAAAAAAATCAGCGGATATTCTGGTCACCGTGACAGCGACGGGCTCATAGAATTTGTTGCCGGATCACAAAAAACTCTTAAGAAAGTATTTACGGTCATGGGTGAACCAAAATCTACCACATACCTTGCTCAGCGCATTAGGAATGAACTTAATATTCCAGTGGAAGCCCCAGAAGCGGGGAAGTCGGTTATTATCGAATGTTAAAATACGTATATGCAAAAAGTGCCACACACTCTACTCTCCATTTTTGATGCCTCTCCAGAACAGGCTCATTTTGAAAGTCCGATCGTGACTAAAAAGGCTCGCGCACTCGGAAAGGCTATCGGCCATGCAGGTCTTGGCGTCATTTTTAGACTCGGACCTGCCGTTGTGGGGCACATACTTGCCGCACTTGAACCAATGTCAGTTACAAAAATTGTGCTCTCTCCTGCTTCGAATAGGCATGAGCATGAAAAAGCATACCGGCTTCCACTCTTATCTATTCCAGTTGTCTACAGTGGACGGGGCGCTCTTCCTACCGATACAATGGCGCTCAACTCTTCTGGTGGCGTAATTATCTTTGGCTCACACAAAGGAACCCTTGAAAATATCCTTGAGTGTATAAAGGAGTCTCGGCTTCCAATCGGTGTTCTCACCGATGAAGATACGCCGAGCATCCACGAGCGTGTCCGCACTGTGGCCCCGCACCTTACCGCCGAGCTCCATGTGTCGCACGATCCCGATGTGCTTGTTAAAGAACTCTCACATGAATTGCGTCGATTGATGCTCGAAGAAAAGCTCGCACAATAAAAAACAAAACCCCCAACAGGGGGTTTTGTTTTTTATTGGTTGTTTTAAGCGATCTCTTTCATGATGCGAGCCATTGTCTCTGGACGATGCTCTGCAACATAGGCGAGGCTCTTTCGGTCGAGGCCGATTTTCTTCTTGGCCACTGTGCCCATCATCTTAGAAAATGAGGTTCCGTTTGCCTTTGCAACCGCGCTGATCTTTACCTGCCAAAGGCCGCGGTTTGCTCGCTTCTTCATCTTGCGATGTTTGAAAGCGTACTTACCTGCATGGCGGAGTGCTTCTTTTGCCTGTGCCTCCTTTGTGCTTCGTCCGAAGCGCATGCCTTTTGTTGCCTTAAGGACATTTCGGCGTCGCTTATTTTTGATTACTCCTCTTTTTACACGTGACATATAAGTTTAAAAAAGTGGGCTAGTTAAATGGTAAGAGGTGGCTTCGAGATTTGTTCGACATTTTGAAATCCTGTGAGACCTTTCCTGCAAGCTGTGCCCCGCGAGACTGCTTGGCATTGAAGTGGTTGAACCCTGGCTTACGTGCCTTGAGTTTTCCATTCTTCGTGATCTTGAGGCGTTTTGTGTATGACTTATTTGTTTTCATAATATTATTTTGCTGGTGCCGCACGTTCGATGACGAGGGCGAGTCCCTTAGGACCCCTTTTTGGTTCCTCGGCGACCTTATACGGTTCTGTTATAAAACGAAGTACTCGGTCGAGACGTTCCTTGAGGAATTTCTCTTCTTGATATTTCGTGCGACCTGAAAGATAGAGCTCAACTTTGATTCGGTGTCCCTCGGCGAGCCATTTCGAAGCCTGTTTCGCCTTGAGTTCGAGATCGTGTTCACCAGTAGCAACTTTGATCTGGATGGCTTTGGTTTCAGTGCGCTTGGCGCCTGCCTTCATTTTCTTCTCTTTCTTGTTTTCAAGATAGAGATATTTGCCATATTCCATGATCTTGGCGATCGGGGGAACTGCATTCGGCCCAGTCTCTATCAAATCAAGACCCCTCGCTTGTGCTGCTGCGAGGGCATCTTTTAAGGAGAGGACTCCGAGAGTATCACCGTCTTCGGTGATAACACGGAGTTCTGTGGCACGAATATATTGATTGGTTTTTGCTCGTATTTTCAAGGGTTTCGGGCACTAGGCCGTACGGGGGTATACTACAGCATTTTTCCTTATATGACAAGGGTCGTTCCGGGAAACGTCCCCTAGGAGGACGCGCATAAAAATCTGCTGATTTTTTGCTATGTTCGGGGCCGAGCCCCTCCACAATGTCCTCCAAGGGCACGTTTACCTCCACTTGGTTCATCGTAATTTTGAGAGTACTCGAAATTACGATGAAATCAAAAACACCCGCCTAGGCGGGTGTTTTTGATTTACAGATTTACATCTGCTGTGGAGTATTGCCCATTGGCATCTGTACACTCTTGCCACCCATAAAGCCGGCAAAGAAGACAACAACACCAAGAACAACATGAAGCCAGTTGTCAGCACCGTTAATCTCAATGAGATTAAGAAGCTTGCCTGTTTCTCCCATCTCAAGACCCGGCACCATTACGAAGCCGAGAACTGCAACAAGAAGATAGACAACACCAACTATTTTGAGCCATGTGCCAGCGCTCTCCTCCTTACCTCCAAAGAGGAAAAGAACAAGACCGAGGACAATGTGCACGATATTATGCATCATGTCAGCATGGAAATATCCTTCCGCGCCAACGATTGGATTTCCGAAAAATCCAAGAATGCCGACGAGAACAAAAACCACACCGAACACTTTTGCTAATGTTTTTTTCATACTATGTATGTACGAAGTCATACGACTTCGCGAAGTTATTTCGACCGTATGTATATTATATAAAGGCCGTATGTAACTTGCTACAGGAAACGGGGGATTTCTATGCGAACGCTTTCAATGAGTTTTGTGAGGCTCTCTTTTGTCGTGGCCTCGGCAATGATTCGGATAATAGGTTCGGTATTTGAAGGACGGATATGAACCCAGGAGCGGTCAGGAAAATCGAGGCGAAGGCCGTCTTCATTATTTTCTACTCCTCCCAATTTTATTTTAATTGCCGCATAGAAGTCTGGAAGTGATCCGTTAAATTCCATCTTTTCTTTCTGCATAAAATATTTTGGTAGTTCAGAAATAAGAACTGAAATTGGCTTGCCCTCCTTTGCCATAAGCTCAAGAATGAGTGCTATACCAACAAAGCTGTCGCGGGCCATATTTGCTGTTGGCCAGATAATACCGCCACCGCCTTCGCCTCCTACGATTGCGTCTGCTGTCATCATTCTCTCGACGACATTAGCCTCTCCGACAGGAGAGCGAAGTACCCCCCTGCCAAATGCGCGCACAATATCCTCACTCATGTTTGAGGTAGAGAGATTGATTACAACAGTGCCGGGATTTTTTTGCATAACCGCTTTTACGCAAAGCGCGAGCATAACTTCCTCGCTCGGGATGACACCGTTTTCATCACAGATAACAAGGCGGTCGCCGTCAGGGTCTTGTGCGAATCCAACATCGCATTTCTTTTCTTTTACCAATTCGGCTAGACCGGAAAGATTTTTCGGAAGCGGTTCCGGTTCGTGAGCAAATTTCCCATTCGGCTCGCCATTAATTACTGATACTTCTGCGTCAAAGAACGACAGGAGCTCTGGGGTAGCGATACAGCCCACACTGTTAATCGGATCAAGTGCAATCTTAAATTTTTTCGAACGAACAAGTTCCACATCGATGTTTTTCAAAATAGTTTCGGTATGTTTTTTGTACAATGATGTGCCATCGATTGCAGTACCACCCCCTGTTGGAGCAAGATCATTTCGTTCAAAAAATGCTTTTATTTTTTCTACTTCAGTCTTTGTGGTAAAGGTGCCACTCATTGAAACAAATTTGAGTCCATTATATTCAATTGGATTGTGTGATGCTGTTACGACAACCGCACCATCTGTTTTTTCTTCTTTTACCAAAAAGAGCGCGATTGGTGTTGCGGTAAGTCCTGTGTCTATAACTCGTGCGCCATGAGTGACAAGTTCGTTTTTAATTGTAGCGAGGAGTATTGGTCCCGACTCACGACCATCACGAGCAAGGATAATAGTTGGATTCTTTTTACCCGTTTCACTCACAATAAAAGAAAGATATGCACGTGCATACATTTTTGCGATCTCTTCAGTGAGTGTGTCACCCCAGATGCCTCGATATCCGGAAATGGTCAGTTGTGGTTTTTGTTCTTGGTTCATTGGTATTTGTGTCTTTCCGGACTTGATCCGGAATCCAGGCTAATTAAACCCAAATGCGAACCTGGCCCCCAGATCAAGTCTGGGGCGACGCCGAATGCGCGTCGCTTTATACTTTATACCGAATACCATATACTGACTAGCGTATGGCTTCATACCTAGAAAACACAAAAGCGCGATTCGATTATGAAATACTTGATACCTACGAGGCGGGGATCGAGCTTTTTGGCTTTGAGGTAAAGTCTGTTCGACAGGGCAAGGGAGGAATTACTGGCGCTCACGCCATCGTGCGTGGAGGAGAAGTCTTTTTAGTGGGTATGCGGATCGATCCGTATCAGCCGGAAAATACTGATCCTGCCTACGACTCCCTTCGCACGAGAAAACTGCTTCTCAAGAAAAAAGAAATTTACGAGCTCGAAGAACTCGATGAAAAAAAGGGTTTGACTCTAGTGCCTTTGTCGTTGTATAATAAAAATGGCAAGGTAAAAGTCTCTATCGCAGTTGCGCGCGGAAAGAAGAAATTCGATAAGCGCGAAACAATTAAAAAACGCGATACGGACCGCGACCTCCGCCGAATCGCAAAG
>CAZRTW010000028.1:6862-9834 GCA_964603145.1 uncultured Candidatus Saccharibacteria bacterium
TGGGGATGAATTGAATCGACATTGGATTTCATTTCATGTGCGCATGTCGAGCAGGGGACTACTCTCGTTAATCGTGTCTCAAACACCCAAATGCAAAAGCAAATGGTAACAAAGTTGCTTCACCTTACGTGAACAATTTTGCTTTCGCGATCGCGTAATTTACGCCATCCGAATGTCACTACTTCTGACTCCTAATACGGAGATGGTGGCATAATTCATTAGGATAGGGGACAGTCGTGCTTCTGATTGAAACCGAAACTCTTGAAGCTCGAGTAAACAATATTTTGAAAGTTTCTTAGCTGTTTACTTTAAACTTCCAAAATTTTCTAAACATGTAGAAGCGCGTGAGATCATTTAATGCACGGGAGTTCATTACTCCCCATCTCCACAAAAATTAAAAGAACCCTTTCGGGGGTTCTTTTAATTTTTGTGGGAAGGGAGCAAGAGAACTGCTTCTCTTGCGGGAGTAATGAACTGACCGCAGCGATGTTTTGCTAGCAAGCAAAACCGCGAGGTGGGCCCGCGACCGACCCGAGCGACGGCGAGGGGAGAGTTGTGGGATCATTACCCCCCCATCTCCTTTTTATTAACAATAATTATATATTGATTATCGATAAACTCTATGCTAGACTAAAAACATTACTATTTAGCAGTATATATATGAAAGTAAAAAACCCGCATACTTTATTTCTAAAATTTGTCCTCGGTTTTATTGCCCTCGCCTCGATGTCTCTTTGTGTTTATCTCCTCTGTACCACAAACTTTTTACAGCCCAATCCAACCATCCCGCTTGTGCTTGGCTTGAGTATTTCTGATATTCCATTTATCTTCGCGCTTTATCAGACGTTCAAACTTCTTACCTATGTAGACAAGAAGATTGCATTCTCTGATCTCTCGGTTATGGCGCTTCAGAAAATAAAATATTGTGCGATCGGTATTGGAATTCTTTATGCTGTCGGAGAGCCGTATTTGTTTATGCTCGCACAAAAAGAGGACGCTCCAGGACTTGTACTCTTTGGCGGAATTATCGCATGTGCGTGTTTTGTTGTCGCGGTTCTACTTGCTGTTCTCCAAAAGCTTTTGCGTAGCGCGATCGATTTAAAAACAGAAAACGATTTAACCGTCTAAAACACCATGGCAATAATCATCAACATAGACGTCATGCTCGCGAAGCGAAAGATGAGTGTGACGGAACTTACAGAAAAAGTCGGTATCACTATGGCTAATCTTTCCATTTTGAAAAACGGAAAAGCAAAGGCCGTCAGATTTTCTACTCTTGAAGCAATCTGTAAAGCGCTTGAGTGTCAGCCGGGAGATATTTTGGAATACACCAAGGGACACTAGAACTTATTAGGAGCAACATAATTTATCACTCCTATTGTTAACATGCTCCGGGGACACCTATTCCCCGGAGGGGGACTAAACGATAATTACGCGATTTTAGCTTGTAAAATAAGGCTCTTTTGTCTTGACAAAGAGCCTTATTTTATGATATAATACTTAGGAATAGGCCAAGGCACTTCTTGGTACCGTTTTAGGGGAACCGTAATCTCCACAAACTTTAAAAACGTTGTGTTATGCCAAACAGCAGCAACAATGAAAAAAAGTATGCACTCCAAAAGGAAGTGGTACAAATCGCAAATGGTCCAAAAGAGGGCCGGTTACAGGACCGCACCAAAAGTCGTCCCATTCAAGAAACTGTCGATTTTACGTTTACAGTTTCCGCTGAAGATGGGAAAACCAAGGTGGGAAAACGTGTAACGGGATATGTTAAGTTTATTATCCCAATTCCAAACCCCAAAACAAGAACCTATATTGATGGTGAACAGTGGTATTGTGGAAACTTTTCCATATTACCTGACGCTAAAAAAGGTACTTCAGGGGAAACGCGTGCATTTGTGTACGAAGTGTTAGGCCAAAAAGGTTTATTGAGTAAGAGGGGTACCGCTTTCAGTGTTATTCCTTGCCCTCCTGAACTGAAAGAAGATGCTAATGTTAGTAAGTTTAAAAAACTTTTTGACATTAAGGACTAAGCCAAGCAGTAAGTATTTTTTCAAACCCGACTTCAATAAGAAGCCGGGTTTGATTAATTTTAGTCTGTCCAAAAAGTGATTATAATGTATAATGCCCACACAATCTAAAAATTGTCACTATTTATATTTTGAAACGTAAATCTAACCATATGGAACCTAAAGAAAAAGCCAAAGGAGGGGATGGGCGCGAACCAAAGCGTCTGCCGGGACCTCAAATTTCAAAAAATATCGGGATCGTGCTTTTTGTTTTCATGATCATTACTGCGGCATATATCCTGTTTTCAGGAAGCGGTACTGAAGAAAAGACGCTCTCTATTTCAGAACTCGCAAAAAGCGTTACCGCCGGCGAGGTAAAAAGCATTGAGGTACAAGACGATACGCTTACGGTCACAATGAACGACGGCACCGAAGCTGTTGCAAAGAAAGAAGTTGAAGCATCGCTTTCTGAAACACTCAAAAATTACGGCGTAACTACAGAAAAAATTGCTGCAACGGAAATCACTATTACAGAAGACAGCTCGCTCTCATTCTGGCTTCTTAATGTGCTTCCAATTATCTTGCCAGTTGTCATTATTATCTTTTTCTTCTGGTTCCTTACTCGTCAGGCAAAAGGAAATGGCATGCAGGCCTTTACCTTCGGACAATCAAAGGCGCGCGTTACCGATCCATCTGATCCAAACAACCGCGTAACATTTAAAGATATCGCGGGCGCAAAAGAAGCAAAAGAAGAGCTGAAAGAAATTGTCGACTTCCTGAAGAATCCGAAAAAATTCCTCGACATCGGTGCGCGCATTCCAAAGGGCGTGCTCTTAACTGGCGCGCCAGGAACTGGTAAGACACTTCTTGCTCGTGCCGTTGCAGGAGAGGCGAATGTGCCATTCTTCCATCTCTCTGGTTCTGAATTCGTAGAAATGTTTGTGGGCGTTGGAGCATCTCGCG
>CAZRTW010000029.1:0-7680 GCA_964603145.1 uncultured Candidatus Saccharibacteria bacterium
TTTTTAGAAATTACATTCCCCCACCCATCATAGCTCCCATAAGCGGAGCAAGAAGCTTCTCGATTGGTTCGGACTTTGCTGGAGCAGTTACGACAACTGGAGTATCGTAGTCCATAGTTCCAGTAAGAGCAACTTCCATTATCATATCTGCTTCCGTGTCAGTTACAGTGATAGTTCCTCCCATCGTGTATACACGGTGATCTCCCGTGCCAACACCAACTGTGAGATTTGTGAAATTTATATCAGCAAGAAGTTCAACAATTTCTGCCTTAGTTGGAACTTCTGCTTCAGCATCAGCATTGTTCTTGGTTACGAGAGTCGCAACTTCAAGAATGAAGTCAGCAAGCTTGTCCTTGTCGATACCGAATGAAATCATTTTTACCTTGTGACCGCCAACATCTTCCGTTCCAGTAAATGCTGGATTCGTGAAGAAATTATGCTTATCATACGCAGTTGCAATTGCTTCTTGGTTTTCTTTTGATTGCGCGCCCATGAGGTCGAGCTGTTCGTCGATCTTCTGTGCCTCTTCATCACCGCCGAAGCTTCGAGTAAGGGCGACTGGGTCAATCTTGAACCACTGATCCTTCACGGTAGATGGATCAAAGATAGGAATCATTGGAAGCTTTGTGAGCTTCATGTAAAAGATCTTACCCATCATAAGGAATTCTCCGCCAATGTTTATTGTAGAAAATGGACCTCCTTCATCATCTTTAAATGTTCCATCAAACACTACCTGAGCAGTTGTTCCTGCGACAGTTTCCGCCTGATTTGTTCCCACAGTGAGCGTGAGGCTACCCAAATCCTTGGATCCTCCGTCACTCTTATCAGTCATGGTAACTGAGAAGTTTTTAATAACATGATCTACAGAGCTCTGCATCTTCATGCTCTGTGTAAGCATTTGTGGCGCGGTTTCTGCATTCGCAAAAATTCCCGTCTTCCAACCAATAAGAACAGCGGCAACAACGAGAACGACAATGACCAACCCTTTCATTTTTGTCATACTATTTCTTTCACACTAATTTATAAATCGCACGGACCATTCTATGTAAGAATTAATAACACTGCATCCCCGGAGGACAGTTCGATGGAATAGCGGAAGCTCCAGAAACATACTTTGCACGCTCGGTCAATTCTCCAATATAAAAACCAGAAAAGAAACATCCAAGGATGAGGAGCAGGATCGCAAGCGATGTGTGTTTGTTTATAAAGCTCTGCATAACACTACATATAGTATACCTGTAGAGAGTGCGGAGGGAAAGCAACGAAGTGGCTCTCCCTTCATGCAACCCTACTTTTTCTTTTTACTCTCTTTACTCCCCTTATTCTGCGCAGCCTCTACGATGGTGAGGAGGGGTGAAGCAACGAATATCGAACTGTATGTTCCAAAGAACATACCGATAATCAAGACAAGAGCGAAGTTCTTTGTTGTTGATGGACCAAAGAAGAAGAGAGCGAGGAGCACAAGAATGACGGTAAGGGATGTATTGATCGAACGAACAAATGTCTGGTTCAAACTCTTCCCCACTGTTTCGCTAAAGGTTGGCGCAATATGGTTCTTCAAGTTTTCACGAATTCGATCAAATACGACAATCGTATCAGAGACAGAGAGACTGAGCACTGTGAGAAGCGCAACCACGAAGAGCGAATCTACTTCCGCACCAATAAAATGTCCTAGTACAGCAAACACACCGGCTGGAATCGCAATATCATGAATGAGAGTCGTAACAGCGATAAGACCATACTTCCATGAAGACACCGGCTTAGAAACTCCGCGGAATGCAAATGCGATATAGAGCACAATCGCGATAGCGACGAAAATTATCGCAACCACTGCCTTGTGCGTGAGCTCGCGACCAACTGACGGACCGATAGAAGTAAATGATGTCTGTGTGAGCGGATAGTTTCCTCCAATAGAAAGATCAGCCAAAAGCTTTGTGCGTTCCTCTTCGGAAAGTGCATGACTCTTAACTGAAAGATTTTTTTCTCCTTCATTCTGCACAACTGCATCAGAGAGAGAATCTTTCTTGAGGACATCAGCAATCTCCTCTCCGGTTGGTCGAGTAGTTGTGTATGAAACTTCAAGAAGCGTCCCTCCCTTAAATTCAATACCAAGCTTGAGTCCGTAAATACTGACGGCGAGAATAGAGCCAAGAACAATAATTGCCGAGATAGTGAGAAATACGAATTTGTTTTTGATGATAAACATAGATTACTTCTGTGGAGTTACTGCGTGAGCCTTGGCTGATGAAAATCCTGAACCGAAAAGGAAATTAGTGATACGACTGCCATCTTTGGTCGCGACTGAACGGAGAAAGAGACGACTGATAAGAATTGCAGAGAACATAGAGATAAGTACCCCGATAAGAAGCGTTAGCGCAAATCCACGAACGAATGTTCCGCCGAAGAGCGAGAAGAGGATGAGCGCTGTGATGATAGTTGAGAAGTTTGAGTCACGGATAGAGAGCCATGCACGTGAGAATCCGGTAGAGATCGCATCAGAAACTGTGCGGCCTCCACGAAGTTCTTCCTTAATACGTTCAAAGATAAGCACATTCGCATCCACCGCAACACCAATCGAAATAATGAATCCGGCAATCGCCGCAGAAGAGAGAGTCACATTAAGAAGCTTGAAGATAAAGAGCGTAATAGCAACATACATACCAAGCGCAATCACTGCGATAAATCCTGGAAGTCGGTACCAGAGGATGAGGAAGATCGCAATGAGGAGAAATCCGATCACACCTGCATGAAGGCCGTCCTTGAGCGCAGCTGCACCAAGGGATGGACCAATGAGTTCGCTTGAAACGAGCTTGATTGGTACAGGAAGAGCGCCGTATGAGAGAGATGTCGCAAGTGTCTTTGCTTCAACTGGAGTAAAGTTACCAGTGATAACTGCCTGCCCCCCGCTAATTGCAGACTGGATAGTTGGAGTTGAGATTGGCTTACCATCGAGAAAGATTGCGAGCGTCTTGCCAATATTCTTGCTTGTAAGTTCTTCAAAAAGTTTTGCGCCTTCGTCATTCCACATGAGAACAACATGCGCTGCTCCAGTCGTCGGATCGAACTGCACTGATGCATTCTTGAGATAACGGCCAGTGAGTCCAGTTGATTCAAACTGCTGCATTGGATCAATCGGTGGAAGATTAACGGTACCGTCTGGACCAACAGTTGCTTCAACCGTTGGAGCCTTATCACTCTGCAAACGAAATTCGAGTGTTGGTGTTTCGCCGATTGTTTTTTCCGCAGCTGCAACATCAGTTACACCAGGAAGGTCTACGATAAGCTGTTGGCTTCCGCCACTGCCGATTCCTCCATCTTTAACCTGTACAAGTGGTTCAAGCACTCCAAGAACACCGGAAACTTGCTGTGAGTTTACGCGAGAGACGACAACAGTTCGAAGAACCTGCATCGAATCAGCCACCTGTTCGTCTGGAACCGCTGATACATCAGCCTCATAGACAAGGTGTGTACCTCCAGAGAGATCAAGACCGAGTTTAAACGGCTTTTGATGATTTTGGAAATAATTTGTTAGGAACGCAGGCTTTGCGGGAACATGTCCGCCAACCGGTTCTGACTTATATACAAAGAAACCTACGAATAGACCAATAATAAGGATAAGAAGCGCCCACAATCGTTTTTTCCACATAATATGGGGGTATTCTAACAGAGAGAGTCTACAAAGCAAGCCCTAAAGAGCTGTATCCTCAATTTCATGTCCCCCAACTTTGAGAGCAATATAGTCCACTAAAATGGCCGCTAAAACACCAAGAAGGTATCCCCCGACGATATCAAGGGGTGTATGGACCCCGGCAAAAATACGAGCCGTGCCAATAATGAGGGCAAGGAGTGTCGCAAAAATACCCGCACGCTGATTGAGAAGAAACATGGAAGCTGCGATCGCAGAATACACTGCCGCGTGCGAAGATGGAAAACCATAATCGGAAAAAGACAGAAGCGGTTGCAAATTAAAATTTAAAATATCCGGACGGCCTATCTGAAAATATTCTTTCAGGAGAACACTCCCCGCATACGCACCGATACTTGAAATTAAAATAATAGAAAAGTGCAGTAAACGGTCACGCACGTTTTCAAACGGCGCAAAAATGCATTTGTTCGGAATCTGGCGCACAAACATATACATGATCACCCATGCGATCATGAGGAGCCCGAGAGTGGTCGCACAAAAAATCACGAAGCGGACTTCGAGCGGGCTAAGACTGTTTATGAAGGAGACTGGGCTATTCACCAATAGATGCATATGCAAAATATTGTACCATTTCTTCTTTACTTGAGATTAAGTCGAAAGTGGCATTAAAAATTGCTGGGATAGATGCAGTTCAAGGCGCAAGTGAGGACCATGACCAAGACGTACTTAAACGTACGTTGCGGGAATGGGCCGAACGCAGCAACGCAGAAATGCGCTATCCCAGCAATTTTTAAAATGTGTTTCGGCCGTATCCACCTAGCTGTCGTTCTGCAGAAATCACAACATTCTGCATAAGCATCGCAACGGTGACCGGTCCAACACCACCCGGCACTGGAGAGATAGCTGCCGCGAGAGGTTCAACAGTTTCGCGATCAACGTCACCAACAATCGCGCCGTTTGATTCAGATGTTCCTGCGTCAATAATCACGACACCTTTTTTTACATTATTGCCATTTAAAAGTTTTGCCTTCCCCACGCCAGAGAGGATAACATCTGCGGATTTAAAAATTTCTTCAGGGTTTGGCGTGTCTCGATCTACAGAAGTGACATCGAGTCCGCGAGATTTCAAAAGATGCGCTACTGGTTTCCCCACAAGCATTCCTTTTCCTACCACAACAATTTTCTTTCCCTTCAAATCTGGAACATAGGAATCAAGAAGCGTAACTGAGGCTGCGGCAGTCGGAAACAAGTAACTCGCCTCATTTTTATAAAAAAGATCAGATGAAATTGTGCTTGTCGCATCCACATCAACATTCGGAGAAATTGCATCAAGTACGGCGCGAGTATCAAGACCTTGTGGAAGTGGGAGCTGTACAATAAGACCCGCCATATTCGGAAGTGCGGAAAGCCGTTTGAGTTCTGTGATGAGCTCTTCTGTTGTGATCGTACCTGGGTAGACACCATGAACAACCTTGAGTCCGATCGACTCTGCGGTGCGCTCCTTCATTCGAACATACTGCGCTGCCACATCGTTATCCCCCACGAGTACGTCGCAGAAAATGGGCTTAAATGGCAAGGCCCGGATACGCTTTTCAACTTTAGCTAGAATAGAATCTCGAACCGCTCGCCCGTCGATTATTTCCATATGTGCGGTTCACTATAGCATAAAACGACTAAAAATCTATAGCCCTTCGAATTCCTTGGTCAAATCCTCTGGATGACTCTTTCTGCGAGAGAGTCTCATGGATGAGAGAATACCGAGCACGCCAAATTCCATCATAAGATGTGATCCTCCATAACTCATAAATGGCAAGGTGACTCCCGTCACGGGCATGACCCCAATATTCATACCTATATTGATCAGTACTTGCGTGATGAAGAGTATCATCACGCCCGCCGCAAATAGCATTTCAAAGTTGCTCTCTCCGTGAAGACCGGTGGATAAAATGCGGGCAAGAAGGAGTCCAAAAAGAAGCAGGAGAAGAAGCGCCCCAACATATCCCCATTCCTCTGCATATGCGGCAAAAATAAAGTCTGTCTGATGCTCCGGCAAAAAGCGAAGACGGCTCTGAGTACCGTACCCTACCCCTTTCCCAAGTAGTCCGCCGGAACCGACTGCGATCGTCGCTTGATGTGCGTTGTAACCGGTACCATGAATATCGGTGAGTGGGTGGAGAAACGTTGTAATACGTGCCTTTTGATACGGCTGAAATACAAACATCCAGAGAACGGTAAAAGCAATTGCTCCGACGACGGCGAGGAGGAGGAGATGACGTTTTCGAATGCCGGCCACGAGCGCCATGCCAAGCCAGATACAGCCGATGATGAGCGCCTGTCCGAAGTCAGGCTGGAGAAAAATAAGTACAAATGGAATAAATGCGTACACTCCGGAGATGAGAAGATGCTTCACTTGGCCGATGGCGATGTGGCGTCGTGAAAAATATTTTGCAAGGAGGAGAATGAGCACCGGCTTCATAAAGTCAGACGGCTGAATAGAGAATCCACCGAGTGAAAACCAGCTTTGTGCTCCGTTTACCGTGTTCCCGATGGCAAATATCAAGAGAAGAAGTCCAATGATAAATAAGAAAGCGGCAACAAGTACACTTGTTTTTTTGAATACGGAAATATCAAGAAAGGCAAAGAGAAAAAAGACGAGAAGTGAGATCGCAAGCCAAGCCATTTGGCGATCAAAAAATATACTGCCTCCCCCGTAAGATTGCATTGTCACCAACCCCGCAACGGTTATCGGAACTGCAAAAAGTATAAGCACCCAATCAACTTGTGCAAGAAGACCGGTTTTTTTTTCAGTATTAATAGTGCCCTGTTCTTGAAGAAACTGCATAAAGAGCAAAAACTATTTTTCTGGATGGAAGACGTCGATAATCGGCAAAATGTCAAAACGGACTGGCACTCCGGTTAATTTGTTCGGCCAGGTGAACGAAATTTGTTTCTTTTCTTGAGGAGAGAGCTTTTGGATAACAGTTCGTGAGACATTTATCGCATTGTCATCCTTATCATAGAGAATGGCAGCAAAGACTGTGTCACGGAGTCCGATAGTAGAAGACGGATTACTCACAGTCGTAGTCAATTTCGGAATCACCCCAGAGTCATCGAAGCTACTGTTGTTGGTAAGAGCAATGAGGCGAGCATCGGCTTCAGGAATTTTTTCCCACAACACCGGCTTTGGTGAAAATTCAAATGTCGTTCGACCGATCGAAGATGTCCCTCCAACCTTGATGCCGGTTTCCACGATCGCAAAACGACCTTGTGTCGGGATCATAGCAAGACCCTGCGTGCGTGTGACAAAAATACCATCTTTGTCATAGAGGCGAAATTCATACGGAATGGCGCGCGTACCAGCATTGTTTCTGTTTTCAATATAGGCTGCAGCGTTATAGACCTCTCCCGCTACTTGGAATGAGCGCGCCCAGAGCACATTCGGAATTTTTACTTCGATAGTGCAGAGATTTGTACACGAGCCCCCACAGTCAACACCAAGTTCAGTGCCATTTTGTTCGCTGTCGGTACACATCGCAGGCTTAAAAACGATCGGATAGATTTTATAAAAAGCCACGCCCGAGAGGACGATGAAAATAAAAAGCACAATAATGAGTCGCCGTCGCGCTGCCCAAGTCATATGGAGATAGTATAAGGCATAAACCCTCCTGTGTCATTCCAGACTTGATCTGGAGTCCAGGTTAATTTTTACTGTTTAAAGCCAATATTATCTTAGAGACAAGATCATCCTTGTCAGAATATGTAATAAAATTATCAGTGATGTATTTCAGTGACCCTGAAACTTCACTTGCTTTCCTTGAGATGCAAACAATCCGTTTATTCAGCATATTTGCCCAACCAAGTTCTATCCCCTGTCCCGTTGAAGGAAACGAAACCTCTGCAAGAATTAAATCACAATCTTGCAGTACTTCTTTCGTGTTGATTGATTGACCATTCTCATGCGGTAAGAAAAATTCATGCTCGGTATTCAACACTGATGCACGAATTGGTTTATACAACTCGTTCTCAAAATCAAA
>CAZRTW010000029.1:7690-9699 GCA_964603145.1 uncultured Candidatus Saccharibacteria bacterium
CAGGATGACACAATACGTACATGAAAAACAACCATCTTTTTTTCGATGGTTTACATTTGCGTGTTAAATATTTTGTTCTGGCGGCTATCTACTTTCCCCATAAAGAGTATCATCGACACTAACAGGCTTAACTTCTCTGTTCGGAATGGGAAGAGGTGTGACCCTGTCGTTAAGCCACCAAAACAAACGATTCAACACGCAAGCCTGGTTTAACCAGGTCTGCATTTTTTTAAGTATAACGCTTTCGCGCAGTTCAAGAATTTCTTCTTGTTGTCATTCTCACAGTTCCTAATAGGAAATCGGGCAATTAGTACATCTCGGCTGAACACATCACTGTGCTTACACCTAATGCCTATCAACGTAATCATCTCTTACGACCCTTCTGCGAATTCTAATCTTGGAGACGGCTTCCCGCTTAGATGCTTTCAGCGGTTATCCGTGCCCGACGTAGCTACCGAGCAATGCCACGGGCGTGACAGCTCGTACACCAGAGGTCAGTCCATTCCGGTCCTCTCGTACTAAGAACAGATCTCCTCAAAATTCGAACGCCTGCAGTAGATAGGAGACCAACCTGTCTCACGCATCTATGTTTTACATGTGTGCGATTGCACACAACCTTCATTACTGAAGGAATCGGACTATATCACACTCCTGTTTGGAGTATCAACGTGTAGTCTCTACGGGTGTCTTGCGACTTCCCTCGGTATTGTCCCTGCATGGGATTTTACCGATATTAGTTGATTTGCCGAATCTATATTTCTATAGATTGCCGCCGTGTCATGTACCACAGTACATGTGTTGTTGATGTCAGTTTTCCATCATTGTCTGGGGACAATGATTTTATAAACAGTGCTTAATATAAACTTTTTGTTCTATATGTCGCGTCTCGATGGGTTCAGACTGTGAAAAACACAAGAATCTAGATTCAAGATTTATGAATCAAGAAAAATGCATTTGCATTCATTCTTAAATCTTAAATCATGCTTCTTAAATCTTACGTGCTTCACGGTCTGAACCCAGCTCGCGTACCATTTTAATTGGCGAACAGCCAAACCCTTGGGACCTTCTCCAGCCCCGGGATATGGTGAGCCGACATCGAGGTGCCGAACTCCGCCGTCGATATGAACTCTTAGGCGGAACTAGCCTGTTATCCCTAGAGTAGCTTTTATCCGTTAATCTTCCACCGTATCTAATACGTATGGTCGGTTCACTTGATTCTGGTTTCCCACCTGCTCGACCTGTCCGTCTTGCAGTCAAGCTAGCTTGTGCTCATACACTATCGGCACGGTTTCCATTCGCGCCTAGCTAACCTTAATAAACCCCTCCGTTACTTTTTAGGAGGGTGCCGCCCCAGCAAAACTGCCCGCCAGGTACTGTTCCTTTACGTTTTTGCCGTAAGGGTTAGAACATACAATCGTAGAGAGTGGTATTTCACTGACGAGTATTACATCCCCGAAAGGATGCACATAACCTCTCCCACCTATGCTACGCACTAAAACCGTATGCTCAATACCAAGTTGCAGTAAAGCTTCTAGGGTCTTTTCGTCTATCTGCAGGTAACCGGCATCTTCACCGGTACTGTATTTTCACCGAGCTAATCCTCGAGACAGTTCCCCACTCATTATGCCATTCGTGCACGTCGGAACTTACCCGACAAGGTATTTCGCTACCTTAGGATCGTTATAGTTACGACCGACATTCACCAGGGCTTACAACAGTCTGCACGTAGCACACTATGTTCAATTTCTTGAAGACAGTGTGCTACGCACCGCCATTGGTTGACCTTCTGGCATTGGTCAGGCATCACCCCCTATACTTCCTCTTACGAGTTCGCAGGGAGCTGTGTTTTTGGTAAACAGTTGGCAGGGATACTTTCGCTGCGGCCTCTCCACTTAAGGAGAGGCAAGCCTTATTCCGAAGTTACGGCTGCTTTTTTGCCGAGTTCCTTGAGGATCTATCACTCGTTCGTCTTGGGCTACTCGCCCTGATCACCTGTGTCGGTTTGCGGT
>CAZRTW010000030.1:0-1194 GCA_964603145.1 uncultured Candidatus Saccharibacteria bacterium
TTGTTATTCTTGCCGTTCTCACAGGATTACTTCTTTTTAAAATACCGAAAAAAGAAGCACCAATTAGCCCAACTGAAACAAATCAACCGAGCCAAACAACAGAAACTACTTCCACGCAACCCGAAACTCCGCACCCAGGAACCGACTACGATCTTTTCGCTATACAAGGCATAACATTCCCCGGCTCTGTCCAATATAAAGACATTGCCGATGTGAAAGAAGGACAATACGCGGGCTATCACCGAGTGCAAGCATTCGTGACCGAGGGTCCAGGAGGATGGTCAATATTTACCTTTGCCACAAAGGATTACAAAACGTTTTTGGTTGATAGAACTATCTACCCATACGAAGGCTATTCTACCCTCGAAAAGGATTTGAATGCTGAGCGCCCAATTTTTAATCTAGAAAAAGTTACGGGCATCGCACAGTTGCCGACAAATTTTCCATCAGCAATAGATGTTGGTGATTTTGTGTATGTCCGTGGTGGAGCATTGTATGAAACGCCAAAAAGTGAGGAACTTATCGAACTCCGTAGCCCGAACTCACTTACATTCTATGCCCAAAAATACAATTACTCTCGCAACATAGAACTCCCTGCAGATGTTATTGCTGGTGAAAAATCCGTCGCTACTTTTGCCAATGTTATCGTGAAAGACGCAGACAATATTTTTTACAGCTACAATTTTTTGACAAAGGAAATGTATGGGCGAAGAAATGCAGTGAAGCCTGGTGAGTGGAGTGCAGACTATTCTAAGTTTTATATTGAGAGCGATTTTCTTTTGAATGAATCACATTACACTTCATACGGGGATTTTCTTCCAGGAGGTTGTGGTGGTGTTGGTTCGACGTATGCTCTTACAAACGTGAGCGACACTGATTTTGTTGTAGTAGGAAAAACCAAATTAGGTCTCACCCTCTACAAGCCAAAAAATCCTGAAAGTGTTCTGAGTAAAGCTGAATACCATCACAAGGTTGGCGCATATAAGGAATATGAGTATTGGCTTTCTGCAAATCGTATTTCTACATATCCAACGTACGAAGAGTATATTTCAAAAAATCCAGTTCTTGTTTTTAAAGACAATTTTAATCGATGGATTGCTCTCGGAGAATTTGATTATGAATTGCCAGGTGGTTGTGGGAAACCGGTTATCTATTTGTATCCAGAGGAGCCAACACAGATTGCAGTTTCCTTTA
>CAZRTW010000030.1:1204-2885 GCA_964603145.1 uncultured Candidatus Saccharibacteria bacterium
TATCCAGAAACACCAACGAATGTGTCGGTCTCTTTTATGACGCCGACTCACATTGATCGCGCGATTCCGAATTACGACGGAGCATGGAATGTTTTAGCGCATCCAGATGGAACTCTCCTTGATCTCCAAAAAGAAAAAACTATTTGTGAAAAAATCAATTACTCACTCTCCGGAGCTGAGTACGCAAAAGATGCGTGTAGAAATGCAACGTACCCATACCTCTATTGGTCCGGCACAACGGCGAATGCATACCCAAACCAAGATAAAGGGTGGGTTGTTTCAAAAAGCGAACTCCCAGAATTTCTTTCATCAAAACTTATTGAGATGGGACTCTCTGAAAAGGAGAGAGGGGACATGATGAGTTTTTGGATTCCGGAAATGCAAAGTAAAAATGTGCTCTATTATCGTGTCGCTTTCATACAGACGGATGAGATGAATACCTTTATTCCAATGAAGGTCACCCCAAAACCGGACACAACATTCCGCATCTTCCTCGATTGGCAGCCACTTTCGGAAAAACCTGGGAAAGCCCCTCTTCCTCAGAAACTTGAATATCTTCAAAGAAATGGATTCACTCTCGTAGAGTGGGGAGGACTACGACAATAAGGACTGTTTCTCGGGGGTTCAAAATGCTATATTGGTACTTGTATGAAAAATTCCCATATATCCAGCCTCTTTAAAAGGCGCACGCTAATTCTCGGTGCTTTCCTATTCATCTTTCTCATTAGTATCCCTGCAATAGCTGCAACGTGGACTGAGCAGACCAATGCGGGAGGTCATGTTTGGACGTCCATTGGTATGTCGCACGATGGTACAAAGATACTTGCCGCGGATAATACAGATACATCAGCAAGTTTGTATCGCACTACGAACGGCACAAGCGGAAACGCAACTTGGGCAGCGGTAACGAATGGCGGGGCAGCGTTCACAAAGCGCTGGAAGCATGTTGCATCTTCAAGTGACGGTACAACGTATATTGCGACAGAGCACACTGGAAGTATATGGACTTCTACTGACTCCGGCGCAAACTGGACAGAGAGAACTGCTGCAGGATCCCGCAGTTGGACAGGCGCAGATATTTCCGATGACGGTACGGTGATGGTCGCTGTTGCAAACCCCGGAGGATTTTGGAAATCAGTAGACTCCGGCGCAAACTGGACTAACCCAACTGGGCTCAACGCACTTGGTCCAAACAGTATTGCCTGTTCGAGCACTTGTGCCAAAATTGCGGTTCCGATTCTTAACGGCGATGTATACACTTCGACAGATACTGGTGACAACTGGACAGATCGAACTGGTTCGGGAGCTCGATTTTGGACGGATATGGCTTCGTCAGATGATGGGACTAAACTTATCGGTACAGTTCGCTTCGTACAGAACATGTGGCAATCAACCGACTCCGGTGTTAACTGGACTGAAATTACTAGTGCAGGAACTGGCGGTGGCGGAGAGTGGTGGTCTGTGGCCTCATCTGGAGACGGCACGCGTCTCATTGCAGTTTCAAACGGAGGGCATGTGCGTATCTCAACCGATTCCGGCGCAAACTGGACAACTCAATCAGCGGTTGGGTCAACCGGCTGGGTCAGTAGCGCTTCATCAAACGATGGTCGCTTTATGGCCATCGGAAATTCATCGGCACTCTGGACCTATAGCGACCCTGTCGTTGTGGCTCCGACAGTTA
>CAZRTW010000030.1:2895-9395 GCA_964603145.1 uncultured Candidatus Saccharibacteria bacterium
TCAAGCAGCATCATCAATTGATGTGACTACTGCGACATTGAACGGAAATATTACTGCGACAGGAAACGAAGATGCTACGGCACGAGGGTTTCATCTTGCTACCGATGCGTACTACGATGCAAACGGCAGTACCTATGATGCAGGCCTGACCATCACAAGTTCTGGTACTTACAGCACGGGCGCATACACGGGAAGTGCAACAAGTCTTACTTGTAACACGGAATATCATTATCGTGCGTTTGCTACAAACACTGCTGGTACTGGTACCGGATCAGACACAACGTTTACTACAAGTGCATGTCCAGTCGCTCCAACTGTTACAACGACAAGTTCACCTTCGAGTATTACTTCTGCTACAGCAATTCCGGCTGGAAACATTACGGTGACTGGCGGAGTTTCTCCGACATCTCGATATATTGAATATGGTCTCACGACAAGTTATGGTTCACAGAGCGCGGCAGATACAGGAACATTCTCGACCGGTGCCTTTACTGAATCTATTTACGGACTCACGCAAGGTACGACGTATCACTATCGTGCTTGTGCAACAAACACTGCTGGAACAGGTTGTGGTAGCGATGCAACATTTACAACACTTGCAGCTCCAGGACAGCCGACATCACTTGCTGGAACTGCCGGTTACACCCAAGTGTCACTCACATGGACAGCGCCGGTATCAGCAGGAGATTATGCAATCAGTGATTATCTCATTGAATACAAAACAACTGCGGGTTCAATTTGGTTTCCTTTTTCACACACAGCATCAACGACAGCCTCTGCCATTGTCACCGGACTTACCAACGGCACGAGTTATGACTTCCGAGTTTCTGCAGTAAACTATGCCGGCCCTGGAACAGCTTCAAGCACTATTGCGCGAACACCATCTGCTACTCCTACAGCTCCGAATGCACCGACGGCACTTGCCGGCACTGCAGCAAGCGGACAGGTGTCACTCACATGGACCGCTCCGGTAAACAATGGGGGAGCAGCGCTTACCGACTATCTTGTTGAATACAAAACACTTGCCTCCGGTTCATGGTCAACATTCGCTGATGGCACTTCAACTACCGCAGCAGCTACAGTGACAAGTCTTACGAATGGCACAACATATAATTTCCGTGTTTCAGCTATTAACTCGGTCGGGACCAGTACTGCATCGAGCACTATTCAAGTGGGAGTAGGTTCAACTTCATACCTCCATATCATTGCGACCGGACAAAGTCTTTCCGAAGGAGTAGGATCTGCTCCGGCTCTTTCAACGACTCAACCGTACAACAACAAAACCCTCTCTCCGGGTCCAATCACCGGTAGTTCTACTCCGCTTATTCCGCTCCTCGAAGGAGTTGTTGCTCGTGAGTCGCCACTCTCCGGAATGGCCAACAGTCTCCGCGCGGCTGATACGGTGCTTCAGCGTCCGATTGTTACAAACACATCTGGTGGAAATGGATTGGCATATTCCGTGATTAAGAAAGGCGGTTCAGGAAATAACTATGCGACTGGACAGACACAGGTAACGAATACAAAATCTGAAACAGAAGCTGCGGGAGCTTACTACCAGCCGTTCGGAGTCACCATTGTTCACGGAGAGTCCGATGCTATCGCCGGCCTTGATGGTGATACGTACGCCGGATATATGGTGGACATGCAGGAAGATTATGAAACTGACTGGCATGCGGCTACAGGACTCTCTGGCACGATTCCACTCTTCGAAAGTCAAATGAATACAAACTCGCTTGGTAATGTTGCAGTTGGCCAGCTTAAGGCGCATGAAGAAAATCCAGGCAAGATCATTCTTGTTGGTCCTAAGTATCATCTCGCGTATGAGTCTGACCATATTCACCTCACTAATACTTCCTCGAAATATCTCGGAGAAATGCTCGCCAAGGTCATTCGCAAGGTCATGGTCAGTGGCGAAACATGGAATCCACTGATGCCAAAACAAGTGACTCGCGTTGGTAACGTTGTTACGATTGATTTTAATATTCCAGTTGGACCACTCGCTATCGATACGACAAATGTCGCCGGGCATACAAACTATGGTTTTGAATTTACGCAGACCGGAGGAACTACGACCATAAGCTCAGTTGCCTTGGCAGGCAGTAATACGCAAATTCAGATTACGCTCTCGGGCGTTCCTGACGGAACAAACCCGAAGATTCGTTATGCATGGACATGTGAGAATAATCCCAACAATCCTCCTTTTGGAACTTGTGGAGATCGAACAGACAATGGAGCCATCGGAGGAAACATTCGTGATTCTGATACGAGCACTTCGCCATCATCTGCAGGAACAGGGATCGCTCTCTATAACTGGCTTGTAACTTTTGAAAAAGATATTGCTGCAGCAAGCGCTCCGCAAGTGCCGACTGCGCTTGCCGGCACAGTAGGGAATGCGCAAGTAGCACTCACATGGACAGCTGCATCACTAAACGGCGGATCAGCGATCACTGACTATATTGTCGAATACAAAACACGCGCAGCAACGACATGGTCTACATTTGCCGATGGCACTTCTGCCACTGCATCAGCGACCGTTACTGGACTTACTAATGGTACGGACTACATGTTCAGAGTTTCCGGAGTAAACGCGATCGGACGGGGAGCAGTTTCAAACATGGCTCTCGGAACACCCGCAACAGTACCGGGCGCTCCAACATCACTTAATGCAACCGGCGGTTCAGGGCAAGTTGCTCTCACATGGACTGCTCCAGCATCAGATGGAGGTTCAACTCTTACCGACTATCTTGTTGAATATAAACTTTCTGCGTCTGGGGTCTGGAGTACATTTTCTGACGGCACTTCGACTACAGCTTCGGCTACCGTCACTGGATTATCAAACGGGGAGACATATAATTTCCGCGTGTCTGCCATAAACGCAGTCGGTACCAGCACTGCATCAGGTACGGCGACAGCAACAACTGATTCAACGACCGCACCAGACGCTCCAACAGGACTCGGCGCGACGCGCGGAGATACGCAAGTAGCACTTTCGTGGACCGCACCAGTATCAAACGGAGGTTCTGCAATCACAGACTACGTTGTTGAATACAACAGTGGTAGCGGATGGTCTACATTTGCTGATGGTACTGGAACCTCTACCTCCGCGACAGTTACGGGCCTTACCAACGGTACTAGCTATGACTTCCGTGTTTCTGCAACAAACTCTATCGGAACTGGCTCTGCTTCAAGCACTGCAACTGCAACGCCCGCAACAACACCGGGGGTTCCGACAAGTCTTGCTGGAGTTGCTGCGAGTGGACAAACTGCTCTCACATGGACCGCACCAGCTTCAACTGGAGGCTCGGCCATTACTGACTATGTCGTTGAATATAAACTGAGTTCAGATTCATCATGGTCTACGTTTGCCGATGGCACTTCTGCCACAGCTTCGGCCACTGTTACAGGACTCACCGATGGTTTGGGGTATGATTTCCGTGTTTCTACAACAAATGCAGTGGGAACAGGATCAGTTTCTTCCACAGCAAGCGCGGTCTATGTCATAGTCCCTGATGCGCCGACATCACTTTCGGGAACCGTAGGAGTTAATCAAGTATCTCTTTCGTGGGTTGCGCCAGCCTCAAATGGGGGAGCAGCAATCACAGACTACGTTGTCGAATACAAACTTTCATCAGCAGGCAGCTGGACGACATTTGCGGATGGAGTATCAACGACCACATCGGCTACCATTACTGGGCTTTCTGGAGGCTCAAGTTATGACTTCCGTGTTTCTGCGACAAACTCTGCTGGAACAGGCTCCGCTTCTGGGACTGCTACAGGAACTCCCACTTCTCAATCTTCTGGTCGTGGGTTCATGATATTCGCTCCTGTAAAAATTGAAAACCCAAGTACGGGAGTAACCACTACTAAAAATACATATGTCTCTCCAATAGATGCTAAGGTCCGCGCATGCCCCGCGGCTGCGACAAACGTAAAACTCGGAGCAAAGAATGACAGAGATCAAGTAAAACTTTGGCAGGCATTTCTCAACAAGGAATTGAAACTTACTATTCCGCTCACAGGTTTTTACGGTCCAATAACATTTGCAGCTACAAAACAATTCCAGCTTGTTCACAAAGATGAAATTCTCACACCGCTTGGTCTTACAAATCCAACGGGATACATTGCAACAGCAACACGCGCTATGGCGAACAAAGTTCTAGGCTGTGGAGCTCAATAGTTAGATGTCACAAAAAACATACGAGCTTATTCTCTTAGATATTCGGAGCGTTTATAATGTCGGAGCTATTTTCCGTACGGCAGATGCTGCTGGAATTTCCAAGATATACTTGGTCGGTATTACGCCTACACCGCTTGATCGTTTTGGTCGCGTGCGAGGCGATGTCGCCAAAGCTGCGCTTGGGGCGGAAGAGACCGTGCCTTGGGAATATGTGAAAACAATTTCCCCACTCCTTACACGGCTAAAGAAAGAGGGAGCGACTATTGTTGCTATTGAACAGGCAGAAAATTCCCTTGATTATAGAAAAGTGAGGACAAAAGGGAAGACGATCTTTCTCCTCGGGCCCGAAGTTACAGGAGTACCAAAAGCAATTCTTAAAAAATGCGACATTGTTGCCGAGATTCCGATGGCTGGTAAAAAGGAGTCACTGAATGTTTCTGTTGCAGCTGGTGTTGCACTCTTTCGGATAATGGGAGGGTAGACAGGGAACAAGGAACAATAAAGCAAAGAACAAGTATACAGGGAGCAAGGATCAGAGAAACAAAAGCCCCGCGGCTATGCCGCGGGGCTTTTGTTTCTTGGTCATTGTTTTCTTGTTCCTTGCCTTTAGCGTGTGAGGCTTCCGTAATTTTGCCCATCATCAAGCGGCTGCACTGGACGCATGAACGGTCCTTCGTTCGCGCTTTGACGGCTTGGACCGCCGGAGTAATACCAGAGAATCCAAAAGCCCGCGAGAATGAGTACGAACCAGAGAAGGGGAGCATACCAGCCACCTTCTAAATTTTTTCTGTCAGTTTTCATAATAGATGTTGATGTTTACTGCAGTAGTGAGCACTCCTGCCACCGACCACTTTTCTAAGTATAACACCAGGACAGCCCTTTTTCTTGCAGGCTTTTCCCGTGAGGCGGTACGCATTATGCTGTCCGCTGAATTTACCAGGCTTGCCGTCTATTTGCCGGTAATCGCTTGTAGAATCGCCGCCAAAATCGATGCCTTTTTTGAGAACGGTAATAACTGCTTTGAAAAGTTCTTTCAATTTTGCCTCGGGGATTTTTGAAACAATTGAGACGGGATTAATGCCGGAGAGCCAGAGGGCTTCGTCAGAATAAATATTACCGACACCAGCAACGACCGTTTGGTCCATAAGAACAGATTTTATTTTCCCGCTTGGCTTTTTGTGAATGCGCTCTTTGAAATGTGTCCAAGTAAAGTCTTTGGCAAGTGGTTCAGGTCCGAGACCGTCCAAGTGTTTGCTCGTATGCGCTTCTTTTGTAGAGACGAGTGTTACTTTGGCAAACTTGCGCATATCGGAGAGCACAAGGTGTTTCCCATTTGTGAATGAGAAGACAACATGCAAGAATTTATTGAACGGATCACGTAATGCTTCGTTGTTTTCATCTTTTGCCGGACTCCATAGATTTTCTTCCGCAGCATACGCATATTTGCCGTACATGATATGGCCGGTCATTTTCATATGAATGAGAATAGTATGACCGCCAGATAAATTAATCAGAATATTTTTTGCTCGGCGCTCTGCCCCTAGAATTTTCTTTTCTTGCACTTTTTTCTGGAAGTCCACAAAGAAGGGGAGATATTTAATAGTTTCCCTGTAGTCAGGGCGATTGATGTTTTTCCGCGGCAAATCACTCCACACATCTTTAATAGTGAGGCCGATAACGGTTTTGGTGAGGCCGTTTACTGTGGTTTGTACTTCCGGCAACTCTGGCATAGGAATTGGATTTAAGAATTAAGATTTAGGAATTAAGGATAAAAACTAAACGAAGGTTTTTGATTTTGATATGAGTCCTTGTAGTAGCTTGTGAGATTCATCAGCTTTTTCCATGAACTGGTTAAAAATATTACTATCAATAAAGCCGACATCTCTTGCAATCAAAAATTGGTTTTTTAACTCAGTTAAGGAACCATGTGCTATGTAGTAAAATTGAATTTTTTCTTTGTATCCCTGTCTACCAAACCCCTCAGCAATATTTGAAGTTATCGACACAGCTGCTCGGCGCATCTGGCTTGTTAGTCCAAATTGTTCTTTAGGAGGGAATTTTTCGGTAACTTTATAGACAGTCACAACAAGTTGATGAGACTTTTGCCAAGAAATGAGATCTGTAAATTGTTTTATTTTATCCCCTCTTAATTCTTGATTCATAAATCTTAAATCTAATTCTTATTTTTGTCCCAAAATTTTGAGTGCTTCTTTGATGCGAGCATTTGTCCCGGCAATTTCAGACGGGACTTCTTTAAGTGCGTCGCGAGCTTCGTTTTGAGAATAGCCGAGCGATTTGAGGGCTTCTACTACATCGCTCTCTG
>CAZRTW010000031.1:0-9296 GCA_964603145.1 uncultured Candidatus Saccharibacteria bacterium
GGTGGAACAACACTAAACCCTACATATGAGTCAGTCTGCACTGGCAAAACTGGCCACGCCGAAGTGATCAAGATCGAGTATTATCCATCCCAGATTTCTACTCGCGATCTTATGACAGTATTTTTTGCCACACACGATCCGAGCCAGTTGAATGGGCAGGGGAATGATGTCGGAACGCAATATCGTTCGGCAATTTTTTATACGACAGAGGAACAGCGAAGCGAGGCGCAAAAAATGATTTCTGAAATAGATGCCTCATCCAACGAAGGAGGAAAGGTGGTAACTGAAGTTGTTCGTCTTGAAGCATTCTATCCCGCCGAGGAATATCACAAAAACTATTTTGCCAACAACCCAGAAAAAGGCTACTGCCAGATTGTCATTAACCCAAAAGTAGAGAAAGTGCAGGCGAAATTTGCCGAACTCTTGAAGAAAAATTCATAGTTGTGCTACACTCATCCTATGGTGAACGATCGTTCACATGAGTCATATTTTCTACATGCCGACGGAGATTCTTTCTTTGTAGCGTGTGAGTTATCAGAAAAACCTGAACTACACGGGAAGCCTGTTGTCGTGGGTGAAGATCGAGGTATTGCGGTTGCCATGAGCTACGAGGCCAAGCGTCTTGGTGTGACTCGTGGCATGCCGGTTTTTAAAATAAAAAAACTGTATCCTGAAGTAATTATTTTACCTCACCATTTTGATTTGTATAAAAAAATTTCTGATGGAGTCTACCAGATCCTGATTTCATATCTTGATGAAGTAGAGGAATACAGCATTGATGAATGTTTTGCCAAAGTCGAACCAAAGGATCTCATATACTTTGGAGGTGCTGAAAAATTATTGAAAGAAATTCAAAACGAAATTTGGACAACATTTGGTGTTACATATTCGCTTGGCCTCGGAAGAACAAAAGCCCTTGCTAAGACTGCCTCAAAGCTTAAAAAGCCTAAGGGCCTTGTTACACTCCTTTGCCAAGAAGATGAGGAGCGTGCCCTCACGGAATCTTCTATCGATGATATATGGGGTATTGGTTGGCGTACGTTTCCACGACTCAAAAAACTTGGCATGAAGAATGCTCTTGATTTTATATGCTATCCGACAGAAGAGCTCGAACGATACTTCAATGAGCCGCTTGTGATTCTTCAAAAGGAATTACAAGGGGAGTCTATTCATGAATTGGTAACTAATTCTGATCCGCGAGATCAAAAATCTATTCAGTCTACGGCTACATTCAAGCCCACATCTGACGATCCAAAAATTATTTGGGCAGAACTTGCAGATAATGCGGAAAATGCGTGTGAGCATGCTCGGCGGCTAGACCTTATGACTAATCACGTTTCGTTTTTTGTGAAATCCGACAAATTTTTATATCGTGGCGGTGATGCGCATTTGTCTGCTTACACTGATAGTTCAGCGCCTATTCTTAATGCACTTGAAAAAGATTTTAAAAAAGTACTGAAGGTTGGCGAAAAGATACGATCAACGGGGGTGATACTTCACAGCCTACGTCGAATTGAAGATGTACCCGCTGACCTTTTTGGTATTCAGCAAAAGGAGAATACACGGCGAAAAATTAATAAGGCCACAGACGCTATCCGTAAAAAGTTTGGCTGGGAGGCGATCAGGCCTGCAGCAGCTCTAAAAGGAGGGAAAAAGGAGAGAGGAAATTCATTCCCCAACCATTAATTTTACCGTCTATTTACTATTTTCTAATTACTAATTACTATGTACCCATGGGATATAGAAAACGATATGAAGACAGTTATCTCGACGATGAAGAAGAGGAATTTGATGGCACAGACAGAACTGACGCCGAACGTATTATTTCACTTCTCCAGAAACATACACTAGACCAAAAACAATCTGAACGCCTTAAAAAGCTCACCGAACGGCTCTTTGTTGGGGCTGAATTACCTGGACCACCAGGAGCTCTGGCCATCGAAGGGCTGGCCCAAGTATGTAATGCATATAAGGAAAAGGGCGATATTCAGACAGCTACGGCCCTCTGGTTCCGAATTTCTGAAGTGGCTACCAAAATTGGAAGAAGCGATCTGTATTACACGGCGCTCGACGAAATTGCGAATCTTGACGCAGGACCCGGAGAGGATGTCGACGAAATTAATTAACAATTACTATATATAACTATGGAAACAATTATCGAAACAAAGAAAAAATTACAGGGCGAAGTACGGGAAAAAACAGCTGGCTTTATTCTGACAGCGCTCGGTCTTGTTGCAGGTCTCGCTTGGAACGATGCTATTAGTTCTGCAATAAAGTATTTCTTTCCGCTTGATACGAACGGTGTTCTACCGAAGTTTATTTATGCAGTTATAGTCACGATTATTATTGTGATTATCTCAATGTCACTTCTTCGACTAACTACTCCAAAGGAAAAATAAGAACTCGCTCAGACAACAAAAAATCCCGTAATCGGGATTTTTTGTTGCTAAATAGATTTTACCTTTAGATTTGAACGCTTATTTTTATCAATTTTCGGAAGGCGGATAGTGAGAAGCCCGTGGCGTTCGATTGCTTCAGCTTCCTCTGGCTCAATTTCTTGTGGGAGCGAGACAGTGCGTGAGAATCGGCCCCAATAGAGTTCTCGTGAGAAATAATCCTGATCAAGAATTGTCTGCTTTTCCTGACGACGTCCGCGGATAGTAATCATGTCGCGCGTGATGTTGATCTCAAGATCTTCAGGGCGAACTCCCGCAACGAAAGTTTGCACAACGATGTCTGTTGCTGTCTGGAATACGTCGAGTGCGAGCTCTCCTTCGGCTTCATCATCTACTTGCTCATTTGTCTGCCAAGGGCTTGTGCCATCTTGCTCATGCGCCATGATGCGTGTTGGATGATCCTCACGCTCGTCAGCTTCTGGTGACATGCGAACGCCGCCTGTCAGTCTCTCAAAAAATGAACGCTTTTTAGAATCTTTGATTCCCATATCTATTAGTATAAACCTTATTAGAAAATTTGCCTACAAGGGCACGTGCACATGGTAGGGCTTTTCTACTTCATGTTCGACGTAGGAGCTCATACGTCGGAGTTTCTCAAAGACAAGGAGGACGATAATAGTGAGCACCCAGAGGAGGCCGAAGATCTGAATAAAATTTTTACCATTTTCCTGCATGATGTAGAAGTTAAAAATGCTGTGCACGCCGATAGCTGCAGAGAGGCCGATAAGCGTAGCAAGAAAGCGCGTACCGGAATCTTTGAAGAATGCGAGCCCCACCGCCATACCAAGAATACCGCTCGTGACGCTGTGGAGGAGGGTAGAACCCAAGAAGCGTAGGTTGCCCGTGAGAAACGAAACAGTTGCATCGTTAACTCCAATTGGATGAATAAGATACATGGCATTTTCAAGCGCAGCAAAACCAAGCGCTGCAGTCATTAGGTAGATTGCATAGTCGACAGGTTCGTCGAGATACGGGCTTCTGCTCATGACAACGAGAAAGGCGAGGTATTTCAGTATTTCCTCCGCTCCTGCCCAGAGAGTAATTTGTGTCGCATGATCTGTTACTACGCCTGCGATAAATTTCTGAATTGGAAGCACCAAAATGACAGAAATCATTCCTGCAATAAAAGTGATTACAATGAGTCCAGTGGGCTCTCGACGGCCACCCTTATCTTCACGTAACCAAAATAAAAGCCAAAGGACGGCAGGAACTGTTCCCACGATAAGTGCGGTGATGATTGCAGTTGGGTTGTTTGCGAATGTTACGCTTTGCATGGCCAAGAAGAAACGATGAGCGGACGCTCTGCACCTTCAGGAAGCATGCTCCAGAGTTCTTCAGTAAGAAATGGCATAAAAGGATGGAGAGCTGAAATCAGTTTCGGAAGTGCGAGTACGAGAATCCACTGTGCAGATTCAGCATTGTTGCCGTCAGCAATTTTTTGCTTAGAGCGTTCAATTACCACATCGGCAAAGGTGTGCCATGTATAATGATACAACTTTTCTGCCACAATGTAGAACTTGTATTCTTCCATTTCTTCGGTAATTTCCTTAAGAAGTGCGTCGATCTCGTCGAGTGTGGCCTGATCTTCAGCATCAAGTACGGGTGTTTTTGTGCGGTCTAACTTCGCTGTGTTTTCTAAGATAAAGCGCTCAATATTCCAGAGTTTGTTGGCAAACTTTGAGTAGGCCTTAATTTTTTCTTCGCCGAGGTTGCTGTCGTTTCCAGGGCCCACACCTACAACCATGGCCATGCGAAGTGCGTCAGCACCGAATTTGTCTACAAGGGTAAGGGGATCGATTATGTTACCGAGGGACTTAGACATCTTTCGGCCCTTCTCGTCGCGTACCAATCCATGAAGATATGCTGTCTTAAAAGGCACTTCGCCGAGAAGATATGTCGACATCAAAATCATGCGGGCAACCCAGAAGAAAATAATATCGTAGCCGGTTTCAAGAACAGTGGTTGGGTGATATGTTTGCTGATCACTTGTGCTATTTGGCCAGCCGAGCGTTGAGAAAGTCCAGAGTCCTGATGAGAACCAAGTATCGAGTGTGTCCTCATCTTGTTCAAGATTTTCTCCTTTCGGATTTTGAAGAACGGTAAAAGTAATTGTTCCCGCGTTTGCCATGTCGTTATTTTCCGCAAAGCGAACAAAAGATTCTGAGTGGATTCCTTGAAGTGTTGCAGAGAGGCAACAGTTAAAGCCATTGTGGCCAACCATCAAAATTGTTCCGTCCGTCTCCACCTCCTGCAATTTTTCAAAAACCTTTTTAGCGCGAACCTCTAGGTCAGAGACGCTCTCACCTTCGTTTGATTCAGAAACATGACGAAATGGCAGACCTTTTTCAGGCCACGGGGTTCCAACGAGCGCACCACAGTTATATTCTCGATATTCGTCCCATTCTTCGATGGTTCCGGTGTAGCCGATAGCCTTTGCGACGATTTCTGCAGTTTCTTTTGCTCGAGAGAGTGGAGAAGTAATAATTTTTGTAACACCATGCCCTCGGAGTGACTCTCCAAGAGCATGAGCCTGTTCGCGTCCTTTGTCTGTAAGGGGAGTCATGCTTTCACCACAGGCAAACTGCCGAAGGCGATTAGCTTCGCTTTCTCCATGTCGTGCGAGGATTACTTTTTGTTCCTTTTGAAGATGAACGCTTCCATCTTTGTCATACCAAACAGGGATGCGGTGACCGTACCAGATTTGACGAGAGATACACCAATCACGCAAATTTTCTATCCAGTTAAAATAGACATTTTCAAATCGGTCAGGGAGAATTTTTGTTTCTCCACTTCGAACAGCGTTGAGCATCAATTCCTTCAGAGTTTTATTTTCTCTGTAGGGGATTGGTTTGTTCACATTTATAAACCACTGATTCATGACTTGTGGTTCAATTGTTGCTCCGGTGCGTTCTGCTGTCGGGATGTTGTGAGTGTAGTCTTCAATTTTTTCCACAAGACCCTTGGCTGACATTTTTTCAACAATTTTCCCTCGAGCTTCAGCAATTTTCATTCCGGCAAATTCTCCAGCGATCGGAAGAAGTTTTCCATGCTTATCGATAATCTGCTCCTTGTCGAGTTTGTATTTTTCTGCGAGTTCGAAGTCGGCGACAGAGTGCCAAGGAGTGATGGTCATAACACCTGTTCCAAATTCCATATCAATCATCGGATCCTTGATGATTGTTGCCTCAATTGGACCGTTGATCCATTCAAGTGTAAGTTTTTGTCCATCTCTATATTCTGCATATCGGGCATCTTCTGGATGCATAACGACATACTTGTCTCCAAATTTTGTTTCAGGTCGCGCTGTACCGATAGTGAACGGTCCGTATTTCAAATAGTAGAACTTAGTCTTCTCTTCGGTATAGACCATCTCATCATCAGAAATAACAGTCTGACCTTTTGGATCCCAGTTTACGATTCTGTGACCTCGATAAATAAGGCCGTCGTTGTACATACGAAGGAAGGTCGTTCGAACTGCAAGATTGCGCGGATCGTCGAGCGTGAATGCTTCACGACTCCAGTCGAGCGATGCACCCATCTTTTTTGCCTGACCGACGATAGTATCGTGACTCTCCTGTGCGAATTTGTTTACGCGTTTAAGAAATTCTTCGCGACCGAGCTCCTGTTTGCGTTTACCTTCTTCTTTTTCAACAATTTTTTCTACTTTAGATTGTGTGGCGATTGCAGCGTGGTCTGTGCCTGGAAGCCAGAGTGTTTTTTTACCTTGCATACGGGCAAAGCGCACCATAATATCTTCAACTGCGAGCATGAGGGCGTGACCTGTGTGGAGTGTGCCCGTTACATTTGGAGGAGGGAGGACGATTGAAAAGGCTTCGGCATGCGTGTCAGTTACTCCTTTCTCGATACACACATCTGGATTAAAAAACCCACTTTTTTGCCAGCCGTCGTAGATACGGTCTTCGGTCTCCTTGGCAGAATACGGCTTAAGAAGCTTCTCCGGAATATTGTTGTCGTTATGCATAAAAGTACTTGTACTATAGCATTTTAAGGCTATCTTTCAATTAAATTAATAATGGCTTTCTAAAAAAGAAAACCCCCATTCGGGGGTTTTCTTTTGTTGGTTCTGATTGATTCTTTATGCAACAAAATGACCCCCTCGTTTGGAGTTTGAGACGACCACGACGACGGAGTTATTTTTGTTACTCATACCTTATGTATAACAAACAGATTATGAAAGGGCAAGATTTCCCTTGGCGATTAACTTTTTTGAGGAAAGGGGTACTGATTTTCCAAAACTGCCGGCAATACCGATCATAACCGCATTATCGGTCGTAAGTTTTTTAGACGGAAAGACAACAGAGATTTTGAAAGCCTTGGCTTCTTTGGTCAGTCGCTTCATTAATTCTTTGTTTGCAGACACACCACCACCGACAATAATATGTTTTGCTTTGGCCTTCTTTGCTGCGCCGAGAGTTTTGGCGATAAGCACATCTACGACGGCATCTTCAAATTCACGGGCGATTTCCTTTTTTTGCTGACCGTTCGGTGCTCCGTTATCGCGAATGTGATAGAGAACCGCCGTTTTTAGTCCAGAAAATGAAAAATCAAAATCCTTGCTCCCGATCATTGGACGGGGAAGCTTGAATGTCCGTGGAATTTTTTCCTTGCGAGCTAGCGTGGCAAGTTTTGAAATCTCTGGGCCTCCGGGATAGGGAAGTTCCATCATACGAGCTACTTTATCAAACGCCTCTCCGGCTGCGTCGTCTCGTGTTTGCCCGATAAGCTGATATTTTTGAAATGCTTTCATAAGCACAATTTCAGTATGTCCGCCTGAAACTAAGAGAGAAACAATAGGGAATGACATTTTACTGATAACAAAATCCTTTTTCTTTTCCTTCGGAAAAATTGAGAGCACATGGCCTTCCATGTGATTGACTGGTACGAGCGCAATCTTCCATGCAGTAGAAAGGGCCTTAGCGAAGTTAATACCAACCCAGAGCGTTGGTTCAAGGCCTGGGCCTACAGTAACCGTAATTGTATCTATTTTTGGCTTTTCGTAATTGCTAATAAAATCAAGAAAGGCAGGAATAAGTTCCTGTTCACGTTCGAGCATTTTTTTAATTTTAGCTTGCAAAGAAGAGGAAATTTTTTGTGGCTTCTTTTTCAATAGCTTGGCGTCAGAGAGGGTAGCAATAAAAAGCGGTGTGATATTTTTTGAGTGCTCACGTTTGGCCATCATAGGAAAAACACCGCCATAGGTTGTATGGAGGGCAATCTGTGAAGCGATTTGATGTGCCTCAATTTTGAATTTTTTTCCTGCAACCTTGAGAAGTGCGAGAGCTGTCTCGTCACAGGATGTTTCTATAGCTAGTATTCGCATTTTGCATTTTCTAGGGCCTAGTGCTTAATTGCCTAAAGCCCGTGTTTCTACATTCCTTTCTTTACTCTGATTTTTGCCCCTAGCGCATTAAGACGTTCGGCAATTTCTTCATATCCTCGGGTGATTGAGTAGACATTGCGGAGCACGCTTGTACCTTCTGCTCCAAGCATTGCTATAAGAATAACAGCAGACGGGCGAAGTGCTGGCGGACAAACGATCTGCGCACCTTTTAGTTTTGTTGGTCCTTCAATGAAGGCACGGTGTGGATCAACCAAACGGACATTGGCGCCGAGCTTGTTGAGTTCGGTGAAATAGATCGCACGATTTTCCCACGTCCAGTCATGAATAAGCGTTGTTCCTTTTGCCTGTGTGGCAATTGGTACAAAGAAGGGAAGATTGTCATTTTGCATACCAGGAAACGGCTGTGCGTGGAGTTTTTCTACCGGCGCGACAAGTTTAGATGGTTTTACCGTGATATCACGAAGAAGCGTGCGCTCGTTATTTGATCGGTAGGACTTTGTCATTGAAAATTTTACGCCCATTTGACGGAGCTTCTCAATTTCAAGTTCCATGAATTCAATCGGACAGTGGGTAACGGTAAGCGTACTTTTTGTCACGATGCCGGCAGACAAGAAGAACATTGATTCAATCGGATCTTCGCTATTCCAGTGATCAACTGTCTCGTTGATATTTTCGCGGCCGTATACAGTGAGCGTAGTCGTGCCGATTCCTTCAATCTGCACACCCATCTTTTGAATAAGAAAACAAACATCTTGTACTTGGTAGTTCGGTGGTGCAAAACGGATGACACTTTTACCAGGAATTCCTGCCGCGGCGATGAGCATGCCGATTGCTCCAGTATCACTTGATTCATAGAGCACAAATTCAGCCGGTTTGAGTTTGGTGTAGTTGATTAAATAATTATCTGAAAGCGTTTTTATCTTCACGCCAAATTTTCCAAGACCGTATTTATGTGCGGCGATTGTTCGCTCTCCCATCTTGCATCCGCCGGAGTGAGGGAAGGTCATTTTTTTGGTCCAGTGGATGAGCGCGCCCACAAATGTGAAGGATCGAGTCTTGCGGGCAGATTCAAGATTCATTTTATCGAAATCAAGTTCCTTGGGAGGAATAATTTCAAGCGTGTCTTTTTCTATCCATCGGACGGAAACACCGAGAGATTCCATAATTTCAATATACCGAAATACTTCTTCAATGCGGGGAATTCCGTGAAGGGTTGTTTTGCCCTTATTGAGAAGGGAAGCACAGAGCATGTTGATTGCTCCGTTTTTTGAATAGTTTGTTCGCACTTTTCCGGAGAGTGTACGTCCGCCGGTTACTTCGAAATCGATGCTCTTCTGAAGAGAAAGAATTTGATGGCCAAGAAGCTCACTTACTTTGGCGAGCTGGGCGATGGTAAGGTTTTGTTCGCCTTTTTCCATGCGGGCGATGGCGCTCTGTGAAGAGCCGAGTGAGTCTGCGAGCTCGGCTTGGGTGAGACC
>CAZRTW010000032.1:0-7796 GCA_964603145.1 uncultured Candidatus Saccharibacteria bacterium
AATACCTTTATATTGGATTTACCTAAATTATTATTTCACTATTTTTTTTAATTTTTTTACCCATTCCGAAAATATCATTACCTCCTTTGCCTCCTAATGAACCCATTGACTTTCTTATTCCTAAATATATATAAAATAATTTAAAATCTTATCTAAAATAATTCATATATTGGTTTTGTTGCAAAGAAAATCAAAGCAGGTCAATCAAATAAAAAAATTGCTCAAGAGGTGAGAGATTATTTTGAGATTGATTTGGTACAAATGAGAAGAATGAGTAAAAAATCAATTGTCACTTATCTTTGTGGAAAAGCAGAACTCAAGGATATTTTTGTATCCTTGAGTTCATATAACTTCATGCCTCAAAAAATAGATAAAGATTTAGGTATGAGTGGTCTTTGCGTAAAAGACAAACGGTTTCCATTTATCTTCGTAAATACTAGAGATGGAGATGAAAAACCAATGATTCTTGAGACAGAGGGTAGACAGATTTTTACGGTCGTCTCAATGCTCGTTTGTATTGGTATGGATAAGTTTATCCTTAATTCTGATAAAGGACTTCTCAAAAAACCTGAATATAAACGTATGTACGCGATTACAGGGGAAGTCCTCGTTCCTGAAGATGATGTGAAAGGAATGAGTATTGGTAGTTTAGACGAGATTAAAGAGTTGGCGAATCTTTTTAAGGTAACTCCTAGTGTTGTACTTTTTCGACTCAAAGAGGTTGGGGTGATTAGCCCAAAAGCAGCCAGTCTTTATTTTAATGAGCTCCAAGAAGAGGTAAAAACGGCACAAGCTGGTCCCCAGCATCAACCAAGTTTAGTGAGGGGCTATTCAAAATATAACGGAGAAAGATTTTCTAGAGAGATTGTACGTGCACATAATTCAAAAAATATTACTCCTGAAGAGCTCAAACATATGTTATTCAGGAAAAATAAAATGGATTCAACCTTACTTCAAGAATATCTCACTAAATTCAAATAATTAATATGAGATATCTTATTGACAATAATACTCTCTCCAATGCGCTCCTTAGCAGATCACTTGGGCGTAAGGATGTTTTTGTTGTGAGTGAGATCGTAGATGAGTACGCCTATATTCCAGAAGAAGTAGTTAAGATTAAATCCTTTGGGATAAATATTTTAGAAGTTGGGAAGAAGCATTTGGAGACAGCCGCTAAGATCCTCAATGATCATGCCGATAATTTAAAACTTATCAGACTCTATACAAACAAGGGTTGCGGAGACGTTATGATGCTTGCCTATATTGTAGCGGAAAAAGAGAAACCTGAGTCGTTATTTACAGAAGAGTACACTCTCGTTACACGAGACAAAGAACTCATTAGTGTTGCAAAAATCTACGGTATTAAATCGGTGGAGAGGCTTCCGTAGGTTGTTTTACAGATAATCTTGTTTTTCTGGGCACGGATGATGAAAGGGGCAAGGCATTGTTGAATAAAAATTAAAGCGTGGTGCTTTAAAATAAAAATTGAAGAGAAATGAAAACCACTCTAGAAACGAGTGGTTTTCTAGAGTGGGGAATTACTCTGCATTCTTTGTGAAGAATTTGTAGCTGTAGGCTTCGATTTTGCCGACGAAGTGTTTGCCAAGGACTTCGCCTTCGGGCTTGAAGCCCAATACTTTTACGTCGGGCTCTTCTATGTTCACTAGCGCGAACAAGAAAACAAAGCCCCGTCCTTCAAAACTGATAGCGCCTTTGATGCACGGCGTTTGTTCAGGAGAAACTGAACGATCGGGATACACTTTTGCGACGCTCGTGCATTCCAGTTTGTGGATCGCGAAACCCTGTTCGATAAGTTTGGCGCATAGTTCTTCTGCGAAGACTGAAACCTCTATTTCAGAAGGGTACGTGTACACAAGTACGGCGTTTATATCATTTCTGCCGCCTTCTTTTTCCAGGGCTTTTTTACCGTGCCTCCCCATTGCTTTTTTGTATATCTCTGTGTTTTTTATTAACTGGAAAAAAATTTTCCAGGGATAGACATGTGGAACTTCGTTGAAATTGCCGAGGTTCTTTAGGATCGATTCGATGAGGGCGAGGCCCTTGAACTGTGACATAGATGGATATTTAAATGAGTGAACGATAGTTTTTCGAATTGCAATTGGCTGCACTCTAATACGGAAATGGGGTTGTGTCAAAAGAGGGGAATAACCTGGATTCCGGATGAGTACTCCGGAATGACACAAGGAGGAGAACCTGGATTCTGAAATATCCTGAATCAAGTTCAGGACTAAAGGTTCACCAGGATGACACGAATACGACGCAGACCTGGATTCCGGATGAGTACTCCGGAAAGACACAAACACAATACGAGCCTGGACCCACAGATCAAGTCTGGGGCGACCGTCGAGAGCACGGTCGGTTATCCACAAAAGGTGGCAAAAGGGGTGTTTTCTTTATCTTTTCTTAATGTCGGTTTTGTATGCTTTTTGGATGAAGAAAAAAGTAACCATGGGCGAGGTAGTTATTTATCAGGCAAAGGATGGGGCTATTGAGTTAAAAGGGGATTTTGAGCGGGAGACGGTTTGGGCTAGTCGCATGCAGATGGCGGAAATGTTTGGGGTAAATCCTCAAGCAATTTCAAAGCATCTTAATAATATTTACAAGGAAAGAGAATTAAGCAGAGAGGCAACTAGTTCCAAAATGGAACTAGTTCAAAGTGAGTCAGCGCGAACGGTAAAACGACAGGTTGATATTTATAATCTGGAGGTTCTTATTGCTGTCGGGTATAGAATAAGTTCTATAACAGGAACTAAATTCCGTCAGTGGGCTACGAAGACTCTAAAAGAACACATCACAAAAGGGTATACGATCAATCGCAAACAGATTGCTCAAAACTATGATTCATTCATGAAATCGGTGGCCGATGTTCAGGCCTTGTTGCCAGAGCATATGGCGCTTGATCCGAAAACTGTTCTTGAGCTTATTAAGGAATTTGCGAGTACGTGGGTATCTCTCGATGCCTATGACAAAGATGCGCTTACTCCTGTCGGGTCAACAAAAAAGTCGATCAAACTCTCTGGTGAGGAATTGATGGAGGCTATTATGAATTTGCGCGCTGAACTTATTAGGAAAGGGGAGGCGACCGATATTTTTGCTCGCGAGCGTTCGATTGGAAGTATTGAGGGAATTGTCGGAAATGTTATGCAATCGTTTGGCGGAAAGTCGGTGTATTCGACGGCGGAAGAAAAGGCCGCGCACCTTTTGTATTTTGTGGTGAAGAATCATCCGTTTGTGGATGGTAATAAACGCTCTGGTGCCTTTGCCTTTATTTGGTTTTTGCGGAAGACAAAAATTAAGACTATGCGAAATATTAATCCGAGCGCGTTGACTGCGCTTACGCTTCTTATCGCGGAGAGTCATCCGAATAAGAAAGAACAGATGACTGCGTTGGTGACGCAGATGCTGAAATAAAATTTGAGTAGAAATAAAAAAGCCCCCGATGCCGACAGAACAGCATAGGGGTCTTTTTCGTGATTATACTTATTATCATAAACCCAAGGAATTAGTTTTGCAATACCTAGGTAAATTTAATCAAGTAGTTGGTTATATAACGGATACGTTATATAGTACTATATACATATGGACGCATTAGATAGACTAAAAAATGAAGCTTTTAAGAATAAAGCTGTAAAGAAGGCCTATGATGATCTAGCGCTCGAATATTCTATTATCGATCAGATCATTGCAAAGCGGATTAAACTCGGAATGTCTCAAAAGGATTTGGCTATTAAAATGGGAACGAAGCAACCTTCTATTGCTCGTTTTGAATCTGGATATTACAATCCTACGCTTTCATTTCTTAAGAAAGTTTCCAAGGCTTTGGGTGGAGAGTTGAAGATTAAGATTTAAAAGAAAAAGTTTCCGATTATGAGAGGCCATACATACAAATTGAAATCGGAAGTTGTTTTATATCCTGGAATGGCGGGGTGGCATTTTATTGGTGTGGCGAAGAAGCAGTCTGATGAAATTAAAGAAAAATTTGGTGCGCTGAAAAAGGGGTGGGGTTCTATTCCTGTTGTGGTAATGATAGGGAAGACGGCGTGGAAGACTTCGATTTTTCCGGATAAGAAATCTGGGACGTATTTATTGCCGCTTAAAGCGGAAGTGCGGAAGAAGGAAGGTATTACGGCTAAGAGTGTGGTTAGTTTTTCTATTACGATTAATTTTTGAGGGGTGGGTGGTGGAAATAAATAGAACAAGCAAGATAAAAGCCTCTTGAGATCAAGTGGCAGTTATCCGCCAGCTCAAGAGGCTTTTTAGTTTTTGTACCGATACAGATCTATGAATCCTGTTACACCCAAACCTAATGTTTCTTTGTCTGGTGGGTGGTTGGTGGCCACAATATCTCTTTCTGTAAAATTTACGAAACCTATACAGAAAGTAGCAGCATGTTTTTCGTAGCGGACTGCTCCGATAAAACACTCTATTGTTTCTGTGGAGACATCTTCATCCGGGTACTTTTTTGTAAGTTTTACTAAATCCAATTTGTCTATTTCGCAGCCAGCGTCAACCAGTGCGTCGTGTAATTCCTGTAACAGCTTTTCGGTGCTGATTGGTGACAAGGCGCTATACAGTATGAGCGTACGTGCTTTGTACCTGCACACTTTTCTTTTTAAAAGCTGCTTGCTACTTTTTGTTCTGTGTAATGCTTCATACTCCGGATTGTGTTTAACAAGTGGCCAAAAGACCTGATGTCTGGTATTACGCCTGTTCTCTTGTAGGCTAAGCAGGGATTCAAGTGTCTCTAGAATTTTACGTGAGATTACGAATGTGTCGTCCATAAATTTTATTTTTTAAGTGGTTGATTTAAATTGTTTACAAATTCAAGAACCAGAGCTGGGGCCTTGAATTTGTAAACAATCCACTCATATTTCAAAGAATACAAACGTCACATTATACCATATATTATAAAAAAATGCAAGTATGCTCAAAAAGCCCTAGCAATAGGGCTTTTTGATATAATGGGTAGATATGGCGGATGAAGTGGTTATTCCTCAAGAAGCTACTCAAGTAGAGGTTCCTGCTCCGACTGTTTCGGCTTCTGTTGAAGCTGAAACTGCTGGTGTTGAAATGCCAATAACGGTTGCAGACACGTCAATGGAAACAACGGCTCAAATGGGCGAAAGTGAGCCGTTGATTAATACGAATACGAACCTGGATTCTGGATCGGGACAGCCTCCAAGAGGTGATTCTGCTGAATCAAGAATGACACAAATACAATACGAGCCTGGACCCCAGATCAAGTCTGGGGAGACACAAACACAAGGAGGAGAACTACCACCGGCGGAGACTAAGACTCCGCCGGCTCCCGTGGTTGTTGCTGCTTCTGTTGGGATGCGGGAACTTTTATTGAAAGCTAAAGATGCTATTGCTTTTCGGAAACGAAAGAAGCTTGATAAGGTTATGGGCATATTTCTTAAGCGAACAAGCGTGACGAATGATGAGGTGGAGAAACTTTTGCATGTTTCCGATGCTACGGCTACTCGGTATCTTTCGATTTTGGAGAAGGAGGGGAAGATTGTGCAGACGGGTAGGACGGGGCGGGCGGTTTCTTATACTAGGATTTAATGAGTAGATATGAATAGAGCCCAATTAAATGAACTTCTATTCATTTTATTGGGCTCTGAAAAATTATTTTATCTGATTTGCTTTTTCTTTGAACCATCTTTCGCATACTTTAACTTTAGCTTCATTCTTTCTTGCTCCGAGAGCCTCAACCTTAATTCCTCCGTAATCTAAAACTGCTTTAAAAATGGGCTTGTCGTCTGTTCCTGAAAATTTTTCTGATGAAAGATACGAATGTACGCTTTGCTCCTCCTGCTTTGCTTGTAGCAAAGCGTAAAATCGCAAATAGTCGTTAGCGAATCCATCAAATATCATCCTCTTTTTTACTTCCTCAAGAATTGCCCAAAATACTTCTTCCTGTTGATCGAAAAAGGTTGCATACAGCAGGGATACAACCACTTCGGCTTTCATTTTTTTTGTTATACCTCCAGCTCGTTCAATTTTTTCAGTTATATGAACATGAAATTGGTACGAACTTTGAAGTACATCAAATATTGAAGCGAGAGAAGTATGTGATGATGCAATATTGATAATATCTAACCGAGCATCAATATCATTGATTCCTTTTTCCATGGCAAAACCGTGGAGCATCCTTTTAAGTAATTGCCTGCCAGGTTCGACAAGTGTCTTGTTGTGCGCCACATTTCTTAATAAGTTAGCGTACTCTGGGGTTGTTAGTGCTTGTGCTACAACCCTTGAAATTTTCAAGTCCATTTTTTTCAGTTTTTAATACGCTTTTCAGCGCGTGAAGTTAAACAAATATGGCCTTTGTTATATCACACATTTCTTAAAAAAGTCAAGGAACAAACGGCTCAATTGGGCGGGGGTGAGCCGTTAGGCGAACCTGGATTCCGGATGAGTACTCCGGAAAGACACGGGGAAGGGGGAGGTAAGGGTACGTTCGCTTGACGAACGTTCAAAAATAAGTAATATAGCTGTCACTACGGACTGATTGAGTATTAGTTGTTATTCGTAGCCTTTAGCAGCTAAACACAACCTTAACAGGTTGTCGGTCCACTCAATATATAGAATAACGCGCAGGGCAAAATCCATCGAAGGAGAAGGATTTCGCTTTGCTCATTTTCGGCTATTGTTTGTGCCAAAATAATAATAAGTATGTCGATCCATACAACCGCGCGGCCGAAAAAGTACTTCCAAAAGTACAAGGCGCCCCTCGCAGAGTTTCCGAATTTGCTTGAAATGCAGATTCGTTCGTTTAAGGAATTGGTCGGAAAACACCTTGGAGAAGTATTCAAGGAATTTTCGCCGATCCCGGATTATTCAGGAAAGAAATTCGAACTCGAATTTACTTCGTTCTCACTTGGTGAACCTAAGTGTGACGAATTTTACGCAAAGCAGAACAAGCTTTCATATGAAGCGCCTCTTAAGGTGCAGGTGCGTTTGACTAACAAGCTCGCTGGCGGACAGGCAAAGGAACAGGAAATTTTCCTCTCTGACTTGCCAATGATGACTGCTCACGGCACGTTCATCATCAACGGGGTGGAACGCGTAGTCGTTCCACAGCTCGCGCGTTCATTCGGTATCTTCTTCACAGAAAACGAACTCAAAGGAAAGCGCTTCTTCGGCGCGAAGATCATTCCAGCTCGCGGAGTATGGATTGAGATCGACGCAGAAACTGACGGCGTGATCTACGTTCGCATCGACAAAAAGCGAAAGTTCCCAGTAACTTCGCTTCTTCGCTCTTTCGGATTTAAGACTGACGAAGAAATCAAGGCGGCATTTGCAGACAATGAAGCTGTTTCAGCTGTTGTTGCAACGTGTCTCGCGAAAGATACAGCAAAGACTCCTTCTGATGCTGGTATCGAAATCTACAAGCGTCTTCGTGACGGCGATCTCGCTACTGCTGACAACGCGCGTGAGTTTATCACCGCACTCTTTTCTAAGGACCGCTACGACCTCTCCCCAGTCGGACGATTCCGCTTTAACAAGCGTTTCAATCTCGACATGTCTGAAAAAGAACTCGAGCGCCGCACGATCAACAAAGATGACCTCATCCAGATCGTGAAGCACATCGTGGAACTCACACACACTCCAAACGCAAAGGCTGACGACATCGACCACCTTGCACAGCGACGCGTGCGTTACGTTGGTGAACTTCTTGCGCAGAAAATCCGCGTTGGTATGACGCAGATCAAGCGTAACGTTCAGGACCGCATGTCTACTATTGATACTGCAGCAGCGCTTCCGAT
>CAZRTW010000032.1:7806-9217 GCA_964603145.1 uncultured Candidatus Saccharibacteria bacterium
CCGGCGGTCTCACTCGTGAACGTGCAGGTCTTGAAGTGCGCGACGTGCACACGTCTCACTACGGCCGCGTTTGTCCTATCCACACTCCGGAAGGTCCGAACATCGGTCTTATTCTTCACCTTTCTATTTACGCTCGCGTAAACGATTTCGGTATTATCGAAACTCCATACGTAAAAGTTAAGAATGGAAAAGTTACAAACGAAATTCAGTATTTGAACGCGCTTGAAGAAGAAAAGTACAACATCGCTCACGCGGCTGTACCAACTGACAAGGACGGCAAGATCATGGAAGAGTTTGTTGAAGCTCGTCTTAAAACTGAACCAGGTCTTGCAAAGCGCGAAGAGATTGATTACATCGACGTTGCTCCGTATCAGGCATTTTCTATCGCAACAGCGATGGTGCCATTCCTCGAACACAACGACGCGAACCGCGCGCTCATGGGAAGTAACATGCAGAAGCAGGCAACACCGTGTCTCATTCCAGAGGCTCCGCTTGTTGCAACAGGTATTGAAGAATACGCAGCTCCATACTCTGGACGTCTCGTCATTGCCGAAGAAGCAGGTGAGGTGACTAAGGTAGATGCTCGTCATGTTGTCATCAAGGGCAAGAGCGGTGTTAAAGAATACCCACTCGTAAACTTTTCTCGTACAAACAACTTCACTGCATTCCATCAGCGACCAGTCGTTTCTGTGGGGCAAGATGTGAAGAAGGGTGCGCTTCTCGCCGACATGTCATCTTCTGACAAGGGCCAGATCGCGCTCGGACAGAACGTACTCGTTGCGTTTATGTCATGGGCAGGTAACAACTACGAAGACGCGATTATTCTCTCTGATCGTCTCGTTAAAGATTCAGTCTTTACTTCAATTCACGTTGAAGAATTTGTGTGTATCGTGCGCGACACAAAATTGGGGCCTGAAGTAACCACACGCGACATTCCAAACGTCGGTGAAGGAAAACTCAAAGACCTCGATGAAGAAGGTGTCATCCGCATCGGCGCGGAAGTTCGTGAAAATGATATTCTCGTCGGAAAAATTACACCGAAGGGCGAAACTGAGCTCACTCCTGAAGAGCGACTCCTCCGATCTATCTTTGCTGAAAAGGCTCGCGATGTGAAAGACACATCACTTCGTCTTGAGCACGGAAAGCGCGGACGCATCATCTCTGTCAAAGTATTTTCTCGCGCAGAAGGTCATCAGTTGGAAAGTGGAATCATCAAGAAAGTTGTTATTGAAGTAGCACAGCTTCGAAACGTATCTGTGGGTGACAAGCTCGCAGGTCGTCACGGAAACAAGGGTGTTATCTCAACTATTCTTCCACAGGAAGAAATGCCATTTATGGCAGATGGAACTCCAGTCGACGTAATTCTTACGCCGCTCGGTGTCCCATCTCGTATGAACCTCGGACAGATTTT
>CAZRTW010000033.1:0-2803 GCA_964603145.1 uncultured Candidatus Saccharibacteria bacterium
GCCGGACCAGCAATATTTTTACGGCAGTATTTCCAGAGTGTATCAGTGAGACGTTCACGGTTTCCACCTTCGTACTTCACTTTAAGTGAGTCGAGTTTACTCTTCATCTCTTCCTCATTTGCCGTGAGAACATCTATGCCCGTCTGTTTTTTGATTTCATTGCAGTAGTCCACGACAGGCCACTCTCCACCCAAATTGAATGTATGACCTCGTGTAGTGAATTCAAGCGTACCAAAGACGTTTTGAGCAATATGCTGATACAACTGCTGGCAAAGCTTCATGCCATCCCTGTAGTCGGCATAGGCCCAATAAAACTCCATATTAGTGAATTCCTGAAGATGCTCCGGAGAAGTGCCTTCGTTGCGGTATGCGCGGCCAATCTCAAATGTTTTTGGAAAACCAGCAGCCATGAGGCGCTTCTGCCAAAGTTCACCAATAGAAATACGAAGATATACTGAAACATCAAAATCTTTGTGATGAGTCTTAAATGGATTTGCTTCCGCCCCGCCGGTGGTAAGTTCAAGCGTTGGCGTTTCTACTTCGAGAAAGCCGTGATCGAGCATGAAAGATCGTGTCGCTTTCCAGAACTCACCTTTCTTGTTGAACATCTCACGAAGCTCCGGCGTCATCACAATATCGAGATAGCGTTTTCGGAAACGTTCATCAGGATCTGAAATACCGTGCCATTTTTCCGGAAGCGGAAGAAGCGATTTTGTCGCCATACGCCAATCCGAAACAAGCATAGAGAATTCACCACGCTCCGTAGTAAAAAATGTTCCAGTTGTTGAAATAAAATCTCCGACGTCAGCAGTATCAACAAAAAGATCAAAAAGTTTTTCATCCATCGAGTCTTTTTTGAATACTGTCTGGAATTTTGCTGTGCCGTCATCGAGCACCACAAAAAGAATGGCGCCTTGTCCACGGATAGCCATTACACGGCCAGAAATTGAACGGCTCTCATTTGAAGATTCAAGGGCCGTAAACTGATCGCGGACTACATCGAGAGGATAGTCCCGAGGCACGTGTGCGGGAAAAGCCTCCATACCAAAAGCGGTAAGGCGCTTCATTTTTTCAATTCGAGACTGCCGGAGTTCGTCGAGAGAAGCCATATATCTGTAGGAGCAGTATAGCAAAATCCGCCTTTTTTTAAAAGGCGGATTTTGCGTCAGATGCTCTTAGTCAATGCTGATGACTTTATATTTTATTGGTCCCTTAGGGCTAGTGAAAGTGGCAGTATCGCCTTTTTCCTTTCCATACAGCGCCATACCAAGCGGAGATTTGTTAGAAATTTTTCCTGAAGCAAAGTCTGCTTCTTCTGATCCGACGATCTGGAATGTCTGCTTATTTTTTTCTCCTTCCTTTTGAACTGTGATAGTTGCACCCACTTCTACTTTCGTAGAGTGATGCTTTTTGATGATTGTTGAGTTCTGAAGAATGTTTTCAATCACCGCAATACGCTCTTCGAGCTTACCCTGCTCTTCACGAGCTTGGTGATACTCTGCGTTCTCTGAAAGATCCCCGAGAGATTTCGCAAATTCAAGCGCGTCAAGAATTTCTCGGCGCTTGCTTGTCTGAAGATCGTGAAGTTCAACTTCGAGTTCCTTTCTTTTTTCTGCAGTGATGTAATTACTATTTGGGTTCATGGAAATTTCTGTACAGGACGGGCAGTTATTTCATAAATTAAACCAATTTAAAACCCAGAGGAAGCTGAAGCTTCCAGTGGGCCCTTCTGTATCAGAAAGCTAATTATAGGCTATCTGGGCTTAGGTGTCAATAAATATCCATTTTTAGCCTTATTTTACAAGCCTTTTTTCCAAAATAGAGACCTAAGGAAATATACACCGGAGTAGAGATGATAGAGAGCAGGAAAAACCACTTGGTCATGACTTTTCGTCATATGCACATACTGGCTTCCGAATCCGCTCTTGAAAAGAGTAAATCCTGCCCATGGATGTTTCTTGTTATGTTCTTCCGGAAGTGAACCCCAGAGGTCCAGTGTTGTCAGGCCTGCCTTTTTTGCATCTTGGATTACCTGCCACATGAGAAGTTGCGTCGCAGGTACATGACGATTGGCATCAGCCGATCCGCTATATGGATAATATGCACGATCGTGCCAAAAAAAGATTTCAAATGCGGCTTGTGGTTTCCCATCAAAAAATGCCACAAATATTTTTGCGATACCGGCATCGCTCATTTTTTTCCAAATTGTTTTGTGATAGGTGCGCGTATGTCCATGATACTCCTGTCGTTTTACAGTCCCAAAATAGAGATCAGAAAATATCTGGAATCCCTCGTCGGTGCTCATTTCGGTCGCCGTTGCTCCTAATTCCGTGGCACGGCGGATTGAGTAGCGCGTGTTTTTCTTGAATTTCTGATACACCTCTTCAGGAGTCCCGAGAAGCGAGACTTCCTGATTCCACTCGGTAAAGAGTGGGTGGCGAGAGAGAGACATGTGGGGCAGCGCCGCCATGGCGGCGCTGCCCTCCTTCGCGCTCTGGTATGGCTCCCATTTAATAAAAATTATTTTCTCTTTTTTCGCCCACGCATGCATAAAAGAAACTGCCTCCATGCTTGGAACAAGCGAACGAGGAATATAGCCTATGTAGTATGGAACTTTTGGAAGCTTGTGTACCGTCATTTGATACACAGCAATCATTTTTCCATTTTCAAATTCCCCGAATCGAACAACTCGAATACCTGTCGCCTCTCGCACCTCTCCCCAAGCAAATGATTGAAGCGGATGCGGAGCGAGTGCATCAAATTCTTTTCGATCAAATTGTTCAAGTATTTCTATAGTTTTCAT
>CAZRTW010000033.1:2903-8898 GCA_964603145.1 uncultured Candidatus Saccharibacteria bacterium
CGAGTGCATCAAATTCTTTTCGATCAAATTGTTCAAGTATTTCTATAGTTTTCATATCTACTTCGTGTACTCTGGGGCATTTAATGCCATCCAATCAAGAAAATCATGCGCCACTCGTTGTGATGCGCCAAGTGCAGTAGACGGGCCATACTCGGTCACAATCACCAAAACATACCGCGGATTTTCGTACGGGAAAAAAGCATTCATCCACGCATTCACGCGTGTACCGCCAATTCCGACCTGTGCGGTTCCGGTTTTTGCGGCAGAGGTGAATGGAAGTGTTGAGAGAATTTTTCCCGTTCCTGTCTGCGCAGAGAGACGCATCCCCTCATGGACAATTTTATAGTATTCATCGTTCACATCAGTAATCTTAGTTTCCGGAGAAGGTTCCTCGCTCATCCGTACATGTGGTGTAACGAGCACGCCCTTTCGTGCAATCGCTGCCACGGCACGAGCCATCTCAATTGGCGTTACCTGTACGCCATACTGGCCAATAGCAGTGTTGTACGTATCACCAATGCGCCAACCCTCACCATTAAATTTTTGTGCCTTCCATTCTGGACTTGGAATGGTACCGGAGCGTTCCCCAAGAAGATCAATCCCTGTCTTTTGATCAAGACCAAACCGCTTGAGCGCATTGCCAAGTTTTGCAATTCCAATCCCGCGTTGGCCTTGATACCCACCCGCAACTTCCATAAAGAAAATGTTTGAGGAAACTGAAATCGCCTGTCTGATATTTATCACGCCGTTATTCGGATTAAAATCTCGGAAAATTCCAGGATGCGCAGGATCATATGGGTTAGGAACTGTAATAAAACCACAGGAACAAATGAGCGTGTTTGCTGTAACTACACCTTCTTGAAGTGCTTCGAGCGCAATATATGGCTTGACGATAGAGCCGGGAGTAAAGAGTCCGGAAATCGCTCTATTTAGGAGCGGTGTATTCTTATCAGTAAGATATTGGCGGATTTTTGCAGAATCTTTTCCAAGTGCCATTACGCTTGGGTCATATTCGGGAATACTTGTCATTACTATCACCTCACCTGTTTGTGCATCCATCATAATTCCAGAAGCACTGCGATATCCGAATTGTGATTGATATGCCACAAGATTCTTGTGCATTTCTGACTGAAGCCGTGAATCAATCGTGAGCGTTACATTGTCGCCGGAGAGCGGTTGGTCAACAATCGCTCCACCTTGCTTCTTGCCAGAAATATCACGCTCAATAATTGTCGAACCATTTTGCCCGTTTAAGGCGTCGTTAAAAGCTTTTTCTACTCCATCTTTTCCTATCAGTTCCTTCTGCCAGTAATTTCCGGAAGAATCTTTTGCCGGGTAACCAATATATCCGAGAATATGCGAGAAACCGGCACTTTGTATATACATACGCTTACCCCATGGTGCATCATCTGTTTTTGTGTCGTTCCAAGCGAGTGGCACGCCATTTCTGTCGTAAATATTACCGCGCGATGCGAAAATAGGTTCTGACGAAAGAGAATTATTCGCAGAAAGTTTTTGATATGTAGAATTCTCTGTAATCTGCAGTTTCCAAAGTCGGCCGCCAAAAACAAGCACAATGATAAGGAATACTATCCCCACAGCTCCGAGCGAACGTCGACTGATCGGAGTTTCGATCGTGCCCTCAAATTGCTGAGTATCAAATTCAGGCAGATTTTTTGCATCGAGAAAGATTTCGTCCGGCTCAACAAGCGGACTTCTGTACGGCCTTCCGGTAACTTTTCTTTTAATTTTCTTGAGCGTTCTATTCATCCCATTAGATCTTTTGGAAACCAGTATCAAATAATTGCTTGCGGAGAAACGAGCTCGCAAGCACCAAGAGAAACGCGGAAAGCGTCATCACATAACGGAAGTAGAAAAAATGAGGCGTGACTGTTCCATAGAGCACATCTCCGATAAAAGCTATCGGAATAATTTCGTAGTAATTTTTGAACCAAATAACACAAAAAACGCCGATGCCAATTGTAAAAAAGACAGGAAAGGCAACGACGGAAATCACCAGAAAAATGGTTAAAATAATTCGAAAGGCCATACAGGCTGATTGTATACGGATAACCAAGAACTGCCAAATCGGAGCTTATTCGTTTTTTCCGCCCTTCTTCTTATTGAAGATTTTTCCGATTTTTCTGGCAAGGAATCTTGCAATAAAGTATCCAACGACAATGATGAGGAGATAGAACACTATCGGAGTATTAAAGAGCCACGAGAGGGTCTTAAAGAAACCATACTTAATATATGAAAGCGGTCCGGTAAAACTTCCCGTTGGCTCGGCGGAAACAGTGACATCTTCTGATCCAAGAATCGTGTTTGTTTTAATTGTCTTGGTCGCTCCGCCAGTGTCAGCAACTTTCTTTGCCTCTTTCGCGGTCGTAGCAAAACTCTCGCCTCTTTCTTGCCGCCAATCATCAATGTTTGTTGCGATACTGCCTACAGATTCTTTCACACTTTCAGGAAGTATGTTCAGCACAGCAGTTTGTGCAGTATCAATCTGAGTGAGAATGGCAGATTCAGTTGCACTTCTGCCACCTCCTGCCTGCGCAGAAAGATCAATCTTTTTTGAAACAAACTGATCAGGAAGCTTTGCCACGCCCGCTGGTGGTGCCATTGGCTCGCTCTGACCGTTCTTAATGCGATTCATTGTTGTGATGGTCGCAGAAAATGAATGCTCTCCCGCCAGTACTTTAAATGTTGCAGTCGCTGTAACAACTTGATTCGGAGCTGCGGTGATTGTCTTTTTTGCAAGAAGCACTTCACCATCAAAAAACGAAACGTTGGCGCTAACACTTAGATCTTCAGTATTTTGAAAGGCCACATGAAGTGTAGCCATATCTCCTTCCTTGAGCGTTTGAGGAGAGAGCCAGAGTGGACTCTGTATGAAGCCAGAAAAGGCGTACGCAGAAATACTCGTACCGACAAGTATGATTCCAAGAACGGCACCGACAATATAAATGGCGTAACGCTTCATACTATTATTATACCAAAAAGAAAATCAGAAATTACGCAAGAAGGTCAATATCGTTAATTGCGCTCTCTGCGTCTTCGAGAATGATTTTTGAATTTTCGTATGAAAAAAGACGTACAGCTTCATCAGCGCTCACAAATTTACACTCAAGGATTTCACCTTCTTGTGGCCGTAGATCGTCAGCATTTTTAATTAACGCCAAAAAATACGTGTTTTGTTTTTTAGTTTCCACTCCATTTCGATCAATCACATATTCTTCAGTAAATGACCGGTCAGGAATAATTTCAACATCCGAAATGCCAGTTTCCTCAAAAAGTTCCCTTCTGGCTGTTTCAAGCAAGCTCTCATCACCTTCGATATGGCCTTTCGGAAAACTCCAGTGATCCTTTTGGCGCACAAGAAGGAACAGGTCTCCTTCTCTGGTGCGAAGGACTGCTACAACTCCTGCTGCAACTTCTATCGGCATCATTATCCGTTAAACTGCCCGAGTGATGCGTCGCTTGATTCCTTAAGACGCTGGATATATACGGTACGTGCCTCTTCTACTTTGCTTGCATCACCCTTCCACACTTCAATCACCGGCTGTTGAATACCGCGTGAATATGAATATGTGAGTCCCCATGGGTATGGGCCCATTTTTGCAATTTCGTTAAGATTTTTTGTCGCATCAAGCGCTGACTGCCCACCAGAGAGGAATACTACTCCACCAATATTTGCTGGTACATTTCCCTTCAAAACATTTGATGTGCGTTCTGCAACATCAGACGCAACCATGGCTTGTCCGCTCGCATTTCCTGGAACCACCATGCTTGTCTTCAAAACAACTCCGGGGAGATACACACCGTACTTTGTCATTTGTTCAAACAATACCTTGATTGCCTTCCCAGTCACCTCTGCTGAGGTATCAATTGTATGTACACCATCGAGAAGCACTTCTGGTTCAAGCATTGGCACAATGCCCGCTTCCTGTGCGAGAAGTGCGTAGAGTGCAAGCTGTCCGCCGGCTGCAACAAGGAGATCATTTGTTGGGAGATTTTTTTCTGTATCAATTTTTACGACTGCACGCCATTTTGCAAAGCGTGCACCGAGCACTGCGTATTCAGCAAAACGTTGACGAAGTCCATCGAGTCCTTCAGTGATTATTTCACCTGGGTGTCCCGCGAAATCAATTGTGCCTTTATCTACTTTGATTCCAGGGAGGATTCCCTTCTTCGCGAGAAGTTCTGGAAAGAGAGTGCCATCGAGTGCCTGTTGTCGAAACGTTTCGTCGAACATAATCACACCAGAGAGGTACTGCTCTACTCCGGGAGTGGCAAGAAGAAGATCTCTCCATGCACGGCGCATCTCTTCAGTTTCCGGAATGCCGAGTGGCGCGAAGCGCTTATGGCACGTAGCATTCGATTCATCTGCGGCAAGAATTCCTTTGCCCTTTGCAACCATCTCTTTGGCAGTTGCTGAAAGTTTTTGTGTATCCATATAGGTAATAGTGTAGCGTATTTGCTATAAAAAATGAATGTAGGCAAATATTTGACCTAATATATTTGATGTGTTTAAAATTCAACGCAAGAATTAGATCGAGCAGTGTTTCTGTGCTTGCCGAACATCTTCGAACCTGCGTATACTGTAATGCCATGGAACGAACAGACGATCAGCTTATTACCGAATACAGACAAGGAGATGAAACTGCTTTTAAGGAACTTATCGAGCGCTATATACATCCAATATATGCATTTACTTTTCGCCTCACCGGGCGCGAAGCCGAGGCAAACGATATCGCGCAAGAAACATTCGTAAAAGTTTGGAAGAAACTTCCCGTGTATAAACTCTCCGGCACATTCAAGTCGTGGATTTTTGCTATTGCTCGCAATACTGCCATTGATTACCTGCGTAAGAAAAAGAGTGCAGTATTTTCAGATTTTGAAAACGAGTCCGGAAAAAATTCCCTAACTGAAACACTTTCCGATCCTGACACAATTCCAGCAGAACTCATCAGAAAGGCAGAAGAAAAGGAATTGCTAGGCGGAGGGCTCGAGACCCTCTCCGTAGACGATCGGGAAATTCTCTCACTTCACTACGACCAAGAAATGACCTTCGAAGAAATTGGCGCCATAGTCAAGAAACCATTAAATACGGTGAAAAGTCGACACCGACGAGCCTTAGCAAAGTTGCGCACTTATTTTGAACATAAGGACACATAATCTCACTTTGCACCAAAATGCCTTATAATTACGTATTACTAATTGGATTTCATGGATAAAGACCTCAAACAACTTTTTAAGAACAACGAACGGGCTACCCCTCCCCTTGGATTATCTGACCACATCTTTCGAAAAATTGATGAATGTGCTCAAAAAGAAGACCGCCATGACCGCTATTTCTGGGGAGTATTCTTGGCATTTTCGCTTGTTGCCTTTATCGGTAGCGGAGTCTACGCATATCATGCCTTTGTAGCTTCAAATTTCGGCAACTATCTCTCAGTTATTTTTTCAGACGGTGGTGCGGCAATCGGCCTCTGGAAGGAACTTGGCCTCTCGCTTGTTGAGTCCCTTCCGCTTCTCTCTGTTCTCGCAATCTTGGGAAGCGTCACCATTCTACTCTGGACTGTTCGAAAATTTACCAAAGAATCTCATCCACTACTCTCTAACGAAGCAACAAACGCATAATTATGGATTCGTCAAACTTAAAATAAAAAATTCAATCAAAAAAATTCCATCGCATTCTTGCATGCGTACTCATTGGATTTGTCACAATCTGTGTTTTTACACTTGGAATACAGGTAGGCATCATGAAAGCTGGATTTAATTATCAAAGCGGTGAAAACTACTTCCGAGCGTTTGGACCTAAAGGTCCTCACCATATGGCGACACTATCTCCAAACATGAGCGAAGCTCATGGAGTTTCCGGAGAAATTGTCAGCATCAAACTCCCTTTCATTATTGTTGCTGATGATGACCTCACGGAAAAAACAGTTGTGGTCAATGAAAAAACTATTCTTCGTAAACTTCGAAACACTAT
>CAZRTW010000034.1:0-8584 GCA_964603145.1 uncultured Candidatus Saccharibacteria bacterium
ATGAACGACCTCTGTGATACATGGGCTATCGGCCAGAAATGGGCGATGGCACCGGTAAATACTAAGAAGGATAAAAACCTCACTGAAGTATGGCTTGCAGGGTCTACCTGTGACTCTGATGATATCTACACGGGTGTGAATGGCTCAGTTACATTGCCTGACTATGATTTTGATACTCAAGATCCAATGTTTATCGCAATCTTTGATACCGGCGGATACCAAGCATCGCTTTCAATGAAGCACTGTCTTCTTCCCGCACCGCTTAAAATCATTGTAGAAAACGGCCACGTCGTGGTTGCTCGCAAGCGTGAGAGCCCAGAAGATGTCGGACAGAAATTCGGATGGTAGCGCGGAGCGCGAGTTGAAAGTTCAAAGTCGAAAGTCTAAAGCAAATACAAAAATACATGAATAATAATCTTCCAACATTTGAGTTTATTCTCAAGAACTATAAAAATTTCAACGCACGTGCAACACGCGACGCGCTACTTGCGTACTGGGAGCATACCCAAAAAGGGGGCAAAATGTTCTGGGCTGTAGCAGGAGCGATGAGTTCTGCGCAGCTTGGAATCGTTCTTGCTCCTGCAATCCGCGCGGGGCTCATCAGCGGAATGTCTGTAACAGGCGCAAACCTTGAAGAGTCTCTTTTCCGTTTGGTTGCGCATGACCACTACAAAGATTTTCCAGATTATCGTTACTTCACAAAAGAAGACGATACAAAAATTCTTGAAGACCGCATGCGCCGTGTCACCGACACATCTATTCCAGAAGATGAGGCTTTTCGCGTTGTGGAAAAGCAAATCGTTCCAACATGGAAAAAAGTTAGCGCAGAAGGTGGCCGTCGTTTTTGGCACGAATATTTTTATGAACTTATTCAACAAGTAGACGTAAAGGACCACCAGGGAAAGGCCGATGAGTGTTGGCTCCTTGCTGCGGCAAAAGCAAATATTCCTATCGTTGTTCCTGGGTACGAAGACTCAACTTTCGGTAACATTTTTGCGGGTCATGTATTTCATGGAGATTTTAATGCTTCTATTGCAAAGAGCGGTGTCGAATACATGGCCGCTTTCTACGATCAATACCAGAAGCTTTCAGAAGGAGCAGGAGTTGGATTCTTCCAGATCGGAGGAGGTATTTCAGGAGACTTTCCAATCTGCGTTGTACCGTCTCTTAAATACGATGTTGAGACCGAAGTGAAGCCATGGGCCTATTTCTGCCAAATCAGCGATTCTACGACCTCATATGGCTCATATTCAGGTGCTACACCGAACGAGAAGATCACTTGGGACAAGCTCACCAAAGATACTCCAATGTTTGTCATTGAGTCTGATGCAACGATTGTGGCTCCGCTTATGCTCACTGCACTTCTTGAGGCTAAAGCCAATCCAGCGGGTGCTGATGAACTTATAAAGAAGTATATGTAAGTAGAATCTATAAACCCCGCCTAACGGCGGGGTTTATTTTTGCAACGATTCATTGATTTCTGTGACACGAACATCATCTACCATTTTCTGCATTTCAGGAGTACTTAACTTTTTAATATAGACTGTATCTTTAAGATCGAGACTAATGAGTACGGTGCCATATTCTGCCGCATACTGCTCTGCGGTCATCGGCTTAAAATCAGGTAAATCAACCTTTGATCGAGCCGCTCCTAGGATTCCAATAGCACCTTGGTTAATTGTGTAGCGCACATTTGTAGTCGGATCTATGTATGAAATAGTAACCCGTTCGGACGACGCACTTTCAGCAAATTTCCCGTCCTCGTCTCTGTCATAAAACTGAATTTCATATTTTCCTATGTTTCCGAAGTACAGAGGGTCGCGTGCATCTTGACGCTCCAGTTTCTTTTCCTTAAGTAAGTTTTCAGCAAGGGATTTTATCGATGTGACGAGACGCTTTTCCTGTGCCTCCGAAGAATCTACACGTTCGGTTTTCGTTTTTTCTGACTGAACTGGATTTTGATTTTGGGCGATTGCTTCTCCTTTTCCTAAAGCTAATCCAGCGGACAGAGTAAGAATCTTTAAGGCTTTACTGAACCTATTGGATTGTGAGTCCTTTTTCTTTGGCTGATTATCAGGAAGGCCTTCCATGCATTTACTTCTTAGCTGCAGTGAGAAGTCGCTTTTTGTAGAACGTGTTGATCATGTTGTAGACGATCTGTGCTGCGCCATATTCGGTGAGGACATTATCAGCGACAGGGGAGACTTCTACTATGTCTGCACCAACGAGCTGCTTTTTCTCAATTACACGTTCGAGAAGCTTTAGAGAGTACCACCACTCAAGTCCGCCCTGAACGGGCGTACCAGTTCCAGGCATGTACGCAGGATCGATACCGTCAACGTCGATTGAAATGTAGACCTTCTTTGTTTTGATAGCTGAAACAACTTTTGAGATACTAGGAATTTTGGAACCGTTCCATTCAAAAACTTTAATATTTTTAAATGAGGAGAAATAATCACATTCATCTTTTGAATAAGCCCGAATACCAACTTGGACGAGATGGAATCCCATTTCGTGTGCGCGACGCATGACGGCAGAGTGAGCGTACGGAGTAGGGTCTTCGTCGTTGTAGTCGCTGTCGTCTTTACGAAGGTCGCAGTGCGCATCGATTTGGAAAATGGTTACATCCTTTGGGTCGTGCTTTTTTGCGAGTGCGACGAGCGCGCCGTATGACATTGAATGTTCACCTCCCAAGAGAAAAGTAAGGGGAGCAGTAGCTTCTGTGCAAGTTTTGACGACTGCGTCGTGGGCCTCTGCCGGAGTCATTTTAGTGAGACCAGTAATTTCCTTGTGAGCGATATTAATATGGTCAGTAGACTCAATTTTGTATCGTTTGTCCCAGAATTCGATTTGCGTATCAAGGCAACCAATAACCTTAGCCGGACCTTCAGCCGTACCCTTATGAAATGAGGCTGTGAAGTCGTATGGAGCGCTTACAAGAAGGACATCTGCCTTGCTAGTATCAGTAGTGTTTATGATTGATTTTGGCATGAGACAATAGTAGCATATTTACAGTACCCGCAATTAACCTAATATGTTAAATAAATTTATTGTCGAAATAAATGCTAGGCAAAGGATATTCTTAGTATTTGCAGGAATACTGTTTATATATTGGAATATTCTTTTTTGGAGTAAAATGGATTCCGACATACACGTGGGACTGTTCGAGTTTCTTTTTGGACTAGTACCTTTTTGTGCTGGAATAGTAATTCTATTTTTGAATTTTAAAAATAAGAATCCTATTAACGTACGAATAAAAAAGGCAACATTTCTAAATGGATTTGCCCTGATTTCTTGGGGTATTGGAAGCATTATTTGGTCTTACTATAATCTTTTCTTGAACATAGAAGCACCCTTCCCGTCTTTTGTAGATGTGTTTTATGTTTCAAGCACAGTTTTATACGTCTTCGGAGCGATAAATATTGCTATGGTGTCATCTCCTGAAGCACAGTACACATTAATAAATGTAAAAAGAAATATTTTACCACTCGCAATTGTCGTTTCTACGGGTACGTATTATATGCTGCTAACCATAGTCAAGGGAGGAAAGTTTTTTGATCAAAATATTGGCTTTCTGGCAAATACCTTGAATATTGTGTATCCCTGTATAGATTTCATTGGATTAGTTTTTTCAGTAATTGTGGCTCGATTATCTTTGAAATATTTTACAAATAAATATACATTATCCTTGATATTTCTATCAGCTAGCCTCTTCTTATTCTTTGTTTCTGATTCTTACTTTTCTTTTTTGATTGAAAACCAAATATACAATAATGCAGGATTAAGTGATCTCCTCTATATTTTTGCAACTACATCTTTAATTTTAGGAACACTTGGTTTCTTAGAAAATAATGCAGAAAGCAATGTTCCGCTTTATAAAGAATAAAATGAAAAATCAATATCGTGTATAATGAAATGTATATGAAACAAAGTACGGCTCAAAAAATCTCGATTGTGTATGTCATTGCAATGGTTATATTTTGGTTTTGCATTTTTGCTCTTAAAGGTACAACCGGAAAATTTAATTATCTTTTTTCTTTTTTAATTGCTCTATTGCCGTTTGCTGGGGGTATGATTGCAATTTATAATTCTAAGCCTGAATTGGGATTAAGAGGGTTTCTTTCCAAGGGTATCTTTTTCCTTGGATTAGGACTTCTTTGCTGGGGGTTTGGTGAGCTGATTTGGTCATATTACAATTTTGTTTTACATGTTTCCGCTCCGTATCCATCATGGGCGGACTTAGGTTTTGCTCCGAGTGTATTCTTTTATTGTGTTGGTGTCATATATCTTGCACGAGCAGCGGGAGCAGATCTCGGTCTGCAACGAAAATTCGCTAAATTTTTCATTATAGCGGCACCAGTAATAATGTTCGCTCTTTCATACTACCTCCTTGTGGTCATTGCTCGTGAAGGGATTTTGTATACATCTGGTGACCCAATTTTGAAAAGTATCTTAGATATTGCATATCCACTTGGTGACTTTATTAGTCTCACTGTAGCTATAGTTATTTCAGGCCTTTCATTTAAATCGTTAATGCCAGAATACAAAACTGCCATTGTCTCACTTCTTGTCGGGCTTTCTGTGATGTTTGCTGCTGATCTTATGTTTTCTTATACAACAACTCGATTGACGTACTATAACGGCAATTTTGGTGACTTGTTGTTTGTGATTGCGCTATTCTTCCTAACATTTGGAGCACTTGGTTTCTCAAACAGCCAAGACGATGCCAAGGTGGCAGCTTGACGAATTTTGTGTTATATTTTTCTATAGCAATATAACGACTATATGACTTGGTTTCTCCTAGCCCTTGCGGCTCCACTTTGCTGGAGTCTTGCCAATTATTTGGACAAATTCATCCTGTCCCGCTCAAACGAAAATGAGGGAAGTGGGAGCGGAGGTTTGTTTATTTTGTCTTGCTTTGTAAGCCTTATTTTCGCTTTTTGTATTTTCTTGGCACAAGGAACACTTGCTCTCACACTGCCTTCACAAGAAACTGGAGCCCTGATTTTTTCGGGAATGTTCCAAGCTCTCTATCTGATCTTTTACTTTTGGGCACTTGAACGGGAATCGACTACTACTGTTATTTCTCTTTTCCAATTTGCTCCCGTTATGGGCCTTCTTTTTGGCTACATTATGTTGGGTGAAGCACCAGTTCCGATACAGCTTCTTGCCATCGTAACAATTTTAATTGGAACATTGTTCATTATTTGGAAGAAAGGCGAAAAGTTTTCTCTTAAGGGGAAAGTTTTTCTTTTGATGCTCGTTTCGACTCTGTTTATGGGTTTTTACAATACGCTCTTTCGAATGGTTGGAGAAGATATCAATTTCTGGGTGGCAGTTTTTTGGCAGGCGATTGGTATCAGTATTATTGGTTTTATTTTTTTTGTAGTAAGCCCTGTGTACAGAAAGCAGGTTTCGAGTATGGTTCTAAAGCGGAAGGGGAGCCTCCTTGTAATTACTGGATTGGCGGAATTAATGAATCTTGGAGCAGTTCTTCTTACTAATGCAGCAGTGTTGCTTGCCCCAGTTGCCCTCGTGCTTGCCATCAGTTCGGTGCAACCTCTCTTTGTTTTTCTCGAAGCGATACTGATTGCTAAGTTTCTCCCAAGATTTCTTGATGAAAGTGACAAGCCAGTTTTCCGCTGGCAGTATGTAGTTGGAATTTTACTAGTGTGTGTTGGAGGATTTCTTATATACTAAAAATATTATGTACTACAAGCACACTGACACATATACTGTAGAAAGCGTTACACAAGGACACCCCGACAAGGTTTGCGATCAGATCTCTGACGCAATTCTTGACGCGTGCTTGAAAGACGACCCTCAGAGTCGTGTTGCCGTCGAATGCTTTGGTGGCCACGGCAAGCTTTTTATAGGCGGGGAAGTAACTTCTAATGCTCGCGTAGATTACAAAAAAATTGCTGCCGATGTGTATGCAGATATTGGTTATTCAACACCGCTTCAAATTGAGGTAAATATTGTTACGCAATCACCAGAGATCGCTCAGGGTGTTGATTTGGGCGGAGCAGGTGATCAAGGAATTATGTATGGCTTTGCAACAGATGAGACCCCAGAATTTCTTCCAAGAGGTGTGGTTATGGCGCATGCGTTGGCAAAAAAGCTTGAAACAGCGAGAAAGGAAGGACTAATTTCTTGGCTTATGCCAGACGCAAAAACACAAGTTACGTTCACAAAAGGCGAGCTAAACGCAGTGCTCATTAGCACTCAACACAAAGAAGGAGTTTCTCAAGAAGAAATTCGGAGAGAGGTTATAGAAAAAATAATTGTTCCTGTTATTCCAAATATTAATCTAGAGAGCGCCAAGATCTTTGTTAATCCAACAGGCCAGTTTGTTCAAGGTGGCTTTGAAGCTGATACAGGTCTTACCGGACGCAAGATTATGGTGGATACCTACGGTGGCCTTATCCCTCATGGTGGTGGCTGTTTTTCTGGGAAAGATGCGACAAAAGTAGACCGATCTGCTGCCTATATGGCTCGTTTTGCAGCAAAGAATATTGTTGCTGCTGGACTCGCAAAGGAATGTCTCGTTTCTGTTGCGTATGGTATTGGAATGATTGAACCACTCATGGTTGCGGCGATTGACCAAGATGGAAATGACTTGGCAGATATCGTTAAGAAAAATTTTGATTTTCGACCTAAATCTATCATTGAAACGCTTGGCCTTAAAAAACCAATTTTCCAACAAACAGCGGCATATGGTCACTTTGGCAAAAAAGGGCTTCCATGGGAGAATCTAATTAGTGTAAGTAAATAGTATGATCCCAGAATTCCCAGAATTTAAAAAGCTTGAATTTTCAGACAAAGCAGAAGTTGAACAATTCACAAAAGACTTCCCACCGTATTCTGATTTTAATTTTGTCAGTATGTGGTCTTGGGATGTTAGAGGTGACATGAGATTGTCAAATTTAAACGGAAATTTAGTAGTTAAATTTTCTCATTATCTAACTGAAGATACATTTTTGTCTTTCATCGGTAAAAATAAAATTACGGAAACCGCAAAAATGTTGATTGGTGCATCAAAAAATACTCTAGAGCTCCCAGCAGAAATAAAATTGGTTCCAGAATTTATGATTGAGGATCTTCGCCAAAATGATTTTACGATTGTTGAAGAACCTGGACAGTTTGATTATATCTATGACCTTAAGGTTTTATCTGAGTTCGCTGGCGGTCATTTTGCAAGTAAACGAACAGCCATGAATAAGCTCTTAAGAAATTGTCCAACTATTACTGCAAAAATTATTGATATTAGCGATGAGATTCATAAATTTAGTATTAAGAAAGTTAACCTTGCTTGGCTTCGCCATAAGACAAAAAAGGATCCGTACGATGAAGTAAAAAATGAGCTTATTGCAATCGATAGATTTTTGACAGCTCCGAACCAGGACTCAATGATTACAGTCGGTGTATACGTAGATGATGTGATGGTGGGTTATCATGTAGCTGAAAGAGTGCAAGACGATTTCGCCATTTGTCATTATGTTAAAGCCGACTTTTCACATGTCGGTATATACGACTACTTAATGCGAGAGACTGCTAGAACATTGCTAAGTATGGGGATCAAGTATCTTAACTTTGAACAAGATCTTGGGTTGCTGGGCCTTAAAATCAGTAAGGAGCGATTTTCAACAGGTATATTTTTAAAAAAATATAAATTGGTTATAATATAGAGTATGAATCAATCCCAGACATATGGTGCAAATATAAAAGTACTAATCTTGCTTTTTGTTGTGTTAGCGGTTTGGTGGTCGTATTTATATTTCGGTCTACAGTCGCAAAACGAACACGGAAATCTTGTGTGGGCTGCAATGTATCAGCTAACGGCATTTTGGGGGGCAATCTCTGGTATCATTATTTCTCGTTCATGGGGAGGTTCCAAAAGTTTGATAGGAATGGCTCTAATTATGTTTAGTGTCGGTCTTTTACTGCAAAATTTCGGTCAAACAATTTTTAGTATCTACAATCTCTATTTACAAGTCGAAATTCCATACCCATCATATGCGGATATAGGATTCTTCGGTAGTATTCCATTTTACATTTATGGAACATATCTAGTTGGCAAAGTTTGTGGTGCAAAACTATCATTGCGCTCCAATCATAGTAGGGTAATTAGTATTGTGCTACCAATTGCCCTGCTTGTGGTTACATATCTTGTTTTTCTTAAAGATTATGGTTTTGATTTTTCACAGCCAATTAAAGCAGTCTTGGATTTTGGCTATCCATTAGGTCAGGCATTATATATCTCATTTGCGCTACTTTGTTTGCTTTACGCAAAGAATTTTCTTGGAGGTATTATGAGAAATTCTTTGCTCCTCCTTCTCACTGCTCTTATTGTGCAATATATCGCTGATTTTAACTTTCTTATGCAGGCAGGAAATTTGACGTGGATTAACGGTGGGTATGGAGATTTTCTATATCTGATTTCATACACTGTAATGTCACTTGCACTAATTCAGTTTGGCTCGGTTTTTGCAAAAATTCGAAACACTCAGTAATCAGTTATACTAATAAAACTATGGACACAACAATAGACGTATTCAACCAAATATCGATTCGAATTATCAAA
>CAZRTW010000035.1:0-8188 GCA_964603145.1 uncultured Candidatus Saccharibacteria bacterium
GTAAATTCATAGAGGAGATTTTTTCCAATCAACACGCTATTTTGATCTTCCGGAGTCAGATAGTCACCGCGAATCACAAATTTTGAAACACCAGAAAATTTTTCTTCCTGAATTGGATCGATACCGAGAAAGGAAGCGCCTGCTCCATCACGAATATCCCCTGCCTTGATGGTCGAGCGGTAGTTGGATTCAACACGAATAGAACCAGTATACCGAACTGTCTGGTCTTTATATCCTGGAATGGTCGCAACAATTTTTGAAACTTCCGGCGTATTATCAATGTAGGCGCGATTTAAAAATGAAGAAATAACAATGTCTCCGATCGAATATTTTTTCTGCGCATCTTCCGAACCTTGGATAAGTCCGACCAAAATACCTGAGACCACAACAAGGTTAAGAAACGTGAACGTCATAACAGCCACAATAAGAACCGTCGTCCAAAGGTTAGCACGTTTAATATCGCGCTTGGCAAGATACCAGCCGACTTTTACATTCTGTGAGAATGAATTTTCTATTCGGGTACGGTCAGACATGTAATGTTTTATTTACTCGAAACGACGATTTTTTCTCCAACAGTAAGACCACTCTCCACTTCTATGAGATTACCGTCACCGAGAAATGTAGTGCGGACAGTGCGAGTTTCGTATTCCTTTTTCTTTTCGTTCACTACAATTTCTACTGTCGAGACACCGTCTTTAGTTGTAACCGCAGCTTTCGGAATGGCAATGACCGCTTGGTGTTCCCATGCAGTAATAGTCATGTTGGCATTCATACCGGGACGGATCATATCATTTTTAATCACACAAATTGCACCCACTTCGCAGGGCGGAATAATAGAAACTTTGATTTTATAGTTTGCTACTCCGTCAGTTGTTGTCGCCGATGGATCGATGTGCACAACCTTTCCATTGATGAATGTTTCCGGACCAAACGCATCGAGTGTCATGACAACAGGCTGCTCGAGAGCAACTTTAGCGATATTTGTTTCGTTGATGTTCGCTTCAACATAGAGGTTACCAACGTCTTGAATAACAACAATCTGTTTTGCTGCATCGGCTCGTTCGCCGATTTTTGAATCAACATGCACGACAGTGCCTCCTGCCGGAGCGCGCAATACTGTCTTGTTATACACCGCAGCAGCTGCATCTACCTGCGCCTGTGCAACGGCTATATCCGCAGGACGTGCTGCTGCTTTTTTAAGAGCAAGATTCGCTTCCTTTTCGGTCACCGCCGTTTCTGCGGCAGAGAGCGTGCTCTCCCGTGTAGAGAGCGCACTCTGATATGCATTATAGTCTGTAAGATAATTTGCAGATTTTGTATTCGGGAAAGAAACTTTCCACACATCACCAATACTAGAACTTGATGAAAACTGAACAAAAAGTCCCTTACTACCAAGTGCTACTGGAGATGAACTATTCATCGCTCCCCCGCCAGTCTCAATACCGCTGAAACTAAACTGTCCTCCGCTTCCTGATGAGTACGTTGTTATCGTATATGATCCTTGAGTAGCACCAGTGTATGTGCCGGTAACGGTCGGAGCATTTGTACCAATGCCTGAAATTAATTCCGGAGTGAGGTCGGTGTTAACCAGCGCTCGATATGCATTTTCAACAAGAGTGTTCTGTGTCTTTCGTGTGTTCTCAAGTGATGCCTTTGCTGATCCAAGACTCGCTTCCGCAACCGCAACCTCTTCATTTGAAGTACCGCTCAAAACTTTTTGATAGTTCGCCTGCGCATTTTTAAGTGAAGCGTATTCATTACTATTTTCGAGTTCAGCAAGAACTTGTCCTGCGTATACTTTCTGTCCTACTGTTGCCGGAAGTCGCGCAATAATACCGCTCGTTGAAAATGAGAGCGAGAGATCAGTATTAGATGTCACCTGTCCTGTTGCGAGAATAGTCTGCTTGAGAGTTATTTCTTCAACCGGAATAACTGTGGTAGTAGACGGTGCCGAGCTGGTAAAGATATAAATGAGAATAAGCACAAGCACCCCACCGAGCACCCAAAATCGCTTCGGATGTTCTTTGTAATAAGCCTTCAGGCCGGATAGTTTTTGCTTCATAAGTAAAAGCACTCTACCATTTTGTTGACGCATTGTCATTCCGGACTTGATCCGGAATCCAGTATTGTGTCTTCCCAGACTTGATCTGGGATCCAGGCTAAATAAATTTGATACAAACCTGGATTCCGGCTCGTAGGCCGGAATGACACAGTTCAATTATTATTGTCGAAATTCAAAAAGATCCTCTTTGGGAAAACGCATTTTAGGTAGCGTTAAATATCCGTCATCCGAATCACGATAGCCAAGTGCCATGATTGCGACCGGATCAATATATTCAGGGAGCTCTAAAATTTTTTTGAATTCTGCAGGTTTAAATCCTTCCATTGGAGATGAGTCCACTTCAAGTTCAGCGCAAGCTGCAAGCGCAAACCCGAGCGCAATATATGCCTGCCGTGCTGCCCACGCACGAAGAGAATCAGGCTCGCCTTTCGATTCAATAGTACTTTTTACAAGATTCGAGAGTCCGGCAAGTTCTTCCGGTTTCTTGTTTTGAAGTGCGGCATTAATGGCAACTTGCTCTTCGCCGCGTGCCGGATAATCAATACGAGTACAAAAAACAAGAAGATGCGAGGCATCGATTTTCGCCACCTGACCTGAACTTTGTATTAGTGTATTTTTCATCTGCCCACTTGCCACCACAATATGATAGGGCTGAGTGCCAGACGCCGATGGAGCCATGCGGATGGCATCAAGGATTTTCTCAAGCTTCGCATTGTCTACAGGAGCACCAGTATATTTTTTGACAGCATAGCGCCACATGAGGTTGTTTAAAAATGACATGCTTCCATTATACTCCCCACGTCAAGTGGCGTAACTAAAAACCTCACAAAAAGAGAAATCACCAAAGATTTCTCTTTGGTGATTAAATATTGTTTCATTGGAATATCAGTAAAAAACTAAATAGTTCGTTACAACATTCGGATTGCGCGTGCCAACCAGTTTGGCCTCGCCGTTAACTTCTTTACAGCTTTGACCCCAACGTGGACCTCCGTCAAGAACATAAATATGGGTTGTCGATGATTTTCCGTTACGATCAAGACCGGTAATAATTTCCCTGGCACGATCATACGTAACTAATTCATCAAAAATAACGACACCTATTTGTATTCCGGTTGGGGTTGTCCTACGAATAAAAACTTTATCTATCGTTCTCTGTGAAGAAAGATACGTTCCATTCCGATAAACACTGGGTAAGAAGAAAATAGTTCCTCCGGCACGTTTACGCTCTGCGTAAAACGAATCGAAATTTTTTATTTCGTTCTTGTGTGTAAATTCTATGGCAAAACCATTTGGAGAAACAGCAATAATGCCATATTCATATACAGAACCATCGCCACATGTTTTCCCCCGAGAGAGGCATCTGCCTTGTAACTGATAGCTTCCATAAGACCCAGTAGTCATACCATCAGGTGCCGTTGCGACACCTTTTAAAGACTGTTGAATTGTTTGGATATCGGTTCCATTAAAAGCAGAAGGATTTAAATCTTTTGTTACGAGATTTAAACCATGTACTGGCCAAAACTCGCCAACACGCTCTCCATCATTTTGCAGTTCCCAAACGTATTCTCCGTTTTTGAACTTTTCATTGGTTTGCTGAAAGCTGGTCTGCGCCAAGCTGTGGAGTGCCAACATAAGTGGTAGAGCCATGATCATTTTTTTCATATGTTCCATTTAAGAGTTATTTCAAAGACCTGAAACAAGTACCTGAAATAACTCTTAAATGATAATTTCAAAGAGCACAGAGGTATATTATACCATATTTAATTATTTAAGTCAACTAAGCTAAAACCCCCACAGGTCGGACCTGTGGGGGTTTTAGTAATTATTCACTCTTGCGTCCAGCGCGATTGCGATCAGTTTCTGTAAGAAGTTTTTTGCGAAGACGTACAAAGTGCGGAGTAACTTCGAGGTATTCGTCGTGGTTCATGATTTCAAGACCGCGTTCGATCGTGAGTTCCCATGCAGGGTTGAGATACATCGCTTCATCAGAACCAGAGGCACGAACGTTTGAAAGTGCCTTACCTTTGATCGGATTAACCATCATGTCTTCACCCTTTGATGTATTTCCGACGATCATACCTTCATACACTTCAGTGTTGTGAACAATGTACATAACACCGCGGTCCTGAAGATTCCAAATAGAGAATCCAGCAGCTGCTCCAGTGATCATAGAAACCATTGAACCAACTTCTTTCTTCTTGATCTCACCTGCCCATGGACGGAAGCCAATAACGCGTGAAGCGAGAATTCCCTCTCCTTTCGTATCAATAACGAACTGGTTTCGGTATCCGAGAAGTCCGCGAGTTGGAATTTCGATAAGAATACGCGCAATGCCTTCTTTTTCAGTCATAGAAGTGAGGAGACCACGGCGCTTGGTGAGTGTTTCGATAACTGCTCCGGAAAATTCCATTGGAACGTCGATAGTGGCCTCTTCGTACGGCTCACATTTTTCTCCATCAATTTCCTTAGTAATAGCTTTTGGCTGTGAGACCTGCATTTCAAATCCTTCACGGCGCATCTGTTCAAGAAGCACGGCAACGTGGAGTTCACCACGACCGGAAACTTGGAAAGTTGCTTCAGAATCGAAATCGACTTTGAGACCAACGTTAACTTGGAGCTCACGTTCAAGACGCTCCCGGATCTGGCGGGATGTAACAAATTTTCCATCGCGTCCTGCAAATGGTGAGTCGTTAACGAGGAATGAGAGCGTAATTGTTGGCTCATCGATAGTGATTGTTGGGAGAGCTGTAACAGAATTATCACCAGCAATAGTTTCTCCGATATACACGTCAGAAATACCGGCGATAATACCGATGTCTCCTGAAGAGAGTTCAGAAACTGCCTCACGCTTTTGTCCGATGAATGAGAACATCTTTGTGATTTTTGCTTGGCGAGTTTCTTCTCCGTGTTTTACAAAAATAGTTGAGCCGTCTTTGATCGTACCGTCGTAGACGCGCGCAATAGCGAGACGCCCCAAGAATGAATCGTATGCGAGGTTGAAAACCTGCGCGCAAGCTGGTGCAGAGATGTCGCGAGTAGCTGAAGGAACCACTTCGAGAATCATATCGAGAAGCGGTGCGAGATCTTTTGAATCGTCTGTGAGTTCGCGTTTTGCAATTCCCTGTCGGCCGATAGCATAGACAGTTTTGAAATCGATCTGTTCATCATTTGCTCCGAGTTCAAGGAAAAGTTCAAGGACCTGTTCGTGTACGTGTTCAGGATTTGCAGCTGGCTTGTCGATCTTGTTCACGACAACGATTGGTTTGAGGCCGAGTTCGAGAGATTTTTTAAGAACGAAACGAGTCTGTGGCATCGGACCTTCCTGCGCATCAACAACGAGAAGGACGGTGTCGATCGAGCGAAGCACGCGCTCAACTTCAGAACCGAAGTCGGCGTGACCTGGAGTATCAACAATGTTGATCTTAGTCCCCTTGTAAGTAAGCGAGCAGTTTTTTGAGTAAATGGTGATACCACGCTCTTTTTCAAGATCGTTCGAATCCATTGATGATGCTGTCTCATCAACAGCACCGGAAAACTTCAAAAGACCGTCGGTAAGAGTGGTCTTTCCGTGGTCAACGTGAGCAATAATTGCAATGTTTCGGATATCTGTTTTGTCCATAATAAAACGCCCTCGCGGGCAACTTGTACTTTATATAATAACACTTTTTTATTAAATTGCAAACAAAAAGTCCGCTCATACGAACTTAATGTCGCAGGCGGACGGAGTCTTCCTTTCAGGTTGCAAAGAGCTGGTCGCCTACGGGGCGATACGCAAATGAATGAGTACAGAGAATGCTCACTTCATTGTAATCACCTAAAGCGTCCATAACTCTTGTGAGATTCTGGGGCCGTGCAGTGATTAGCAAAAATACATCTTCTTGCCGTTTGCTGTTCGTAATTTTTACGTTCGCTTCGTTGTGAACAATAAAGCGAATTTCCATGTCGGAACATTTTTGCTTCATGAGTGCAAAAATTTCATTTTGTATTTTATCGGCCTTATTCTGTCGCAGGCCGAAAAGCTGAAATAGCGGCATATATACCTCCCTGGTTTAGTTTTATGAATGATTTCATTTCTATACTAGTTATATTGACAGAAGTGTCAAATCATTACAAAAGCCCCGCGGCTACGCCGCGGGGCTTTTGTTTTAATTACATATTTTTGAGATCCTCCATTGCTTCGTCGAAGCTTGCTTCAACACCAGCTGCCTTCGTGCCTCCTTCTGGTTCGTTAATTTTGAGGTTCACACGAGAGTTGTTCTTCATACCGATAACTCGGAGAAGAGTTCGGATCGCCTTTGCAGTGTTACCTTGGCGACCGATAATCTTGCCCATATCGGCTGGAGAAACTGTTAATTTTACAAGAACGCCCATTTCGTCGACTGTTCGATCAATCTTAACTTCGTTAGGATTGTCGACCAATGCCTTCACTACATACTCAAGAAAAGCTACATCGCTATCCATATCTTTCTTTCTGAACTAATTTCTTAATCAATGTGCAGTAACCGACTGTGTACTGCTCGTATAGAGTATACCCCCACCTTAAGTTTTTGTTAAGCAAAAGGGCCGGCGCTACGCGCCGGCCCTTTTTTAACTCACTTTTAGGCAGCCTTGAGTTCCTTTCGCTTCTTAGTAGGAGATTTGCGAGAGAGAACATTTACCTTCTTTCCTGTGAGAACTCCCTTTGTAATAAGGAAATTGCGGACAGTGTCAGATGGCTGTGCGCCGACGCTCATCCAGTGCTTGATGCGGTCATCCTGAATGATGACTTCACCAGACTTTGGGTTGTACGAGCCAAGGATTTCCTGGAATTTACCTGATTTTGCGGCATTTTTGTGGTCAGTAAGAACGATGCGGAAATGCGCCTCGTTTTTGCGGCCAATGCGTTGCATGCGGATCATTAACATATGTAGGAGTCATATTACCAGAAAAACCATAGAAAGCAAGGAGGTATAGACTTCAAGCTTTTTTGGAGGACCGAGCCCCCAAATACTGGCCAAATGGTATAGTATCTATATATGAAAAAGTCTCATCACTCCGGACCAAAGAAAGAAACACACCATCCTAAAAAACATGGGCATACTCCTTCTCACGCACCACACCCTAAAACAGCCGGCGGTATTGAAGGCATGATGTTCGTCATTGGAAAAGGCGGCGGTGTTGTCCGGACTGAAAAATACAAAGACGGCATTCGTGTGTTTGAAGAAAATATGAATACGGCATTGCACGGTGACGAAGTCACCGTGCAAATTGTTCGAAAGCGCGGTGAAGAAATTGTCGGCCGTATCGAAAGCGTAATCCTCCGCGCGAAAACAGAATTCACTGGTGTCCTCATGGAAGACAAAGGTGGCTTCTCACTCAAAGCATCAGATCCGAAAATGTACGCACGAATCAGTATTGATAAAAACCAGCTCGCCGGCGCAAAGGGGGGCGATCGCGTGTATGTAGCCATGGATGAATGGACGGATGCAAGCAAACAGCCACGCGGCCGCGTTATAAAAATGCTCGGCGTCCCAGGCGAACACGAAACAGAAATGCAGGCCATCGCGCTTGAACGCGGCTTCATGGAAGATTTTCCGGAGGTTGTTGTCAACGAAGCAAAATATATTGAAGCTCGCGGCATTCAAGAAGAAGACCTGAAAGGTCGTCGTGATTTTCGAAAAATTGTCACGTTCACCATTGACCCATTTGATGCAAAAGATTTCGACGACGCAATTTCCGTACAAAAATTAGAAAATGGCGACACCGAGATCGGCATTCATATTGCCGACGTTTCTCACTATGTACAACTCAAAACACAAATAGATACCGAAGCGCTTGAACGCGGTACCTCTGTGTATCTTGTCGATCGCACAATCCCGATGCTTCCCCGCGCCCTCTCCGACGATCTCTGTTCCCTTCTTCCGCATGTCGATCGTCTGACTATGAGTGCTGTCATTACGTTTGATAAAAATGACGTGGAAAAAGATGCATGGTTCGGCCCGACAGTCATTCACTCCGCAAATCGCTTTACCTACGAAAATGCGCAGGAGGTTTTGGACGGAGCGGATCATCAATTTAAGGATGAACTTCTCACGGCTGCGCGCATAGCGCGCAGCCTCGGCAAACAACGCGTGGACAAAGGCGCGC
>CAZRTW010000036.1:0-8075 GCA_964603145.1 uncultured Candidatus Saccharibacteria bacterium
GGATTCGTCAAACTTTAAAGAAAAAATTCAATCAAAAAAATTCCATCGCATTCTTGCATGCGTACTCATTGGATTTATCACAATCTGTGTTTTTACACTTGGTGTACAGGTAGGCATCATGAAAGCCGGATTTAATTACCAAAGCGGTGACAACTACTACAGAACTTTCGGACCTAAGGGTCCTCACCATATGGCAACGGTCTCTCCAAACATGAGTGAGGTTCATGGAGTATCTGGAGAGATTGTCAGCATCAAACTCCCTTTCATTATTGTTGCAGATGATGACCTCACAGAAAAAACAGTTGTGATTAGTGAAAAAACTATTCTTCGTAAACTTCGAAACACTATTACCTCATCTGACCTTGCAGTCAATGACTACATTGTCATTATCGGCGAGCCGGGGGAAAATAGTGTAAACATCGAAGCAAAATTTATTCGTGTCCTTCCCCCACCACCTCTACTCGAAGAGGAAGTGGAGTAAGATTATTATTTTTAATATTTTATAAAGTATGAATTCAGAAAACAATTCAGGCGATAACAAGCATGTGTGCCATTTGGGCGGTGGAATGTGTGGTAGCGGGTGCGGATGCAAAGAACACCACCTCCATGTGTGGCGCTGGTTCCTCAAAATCGCGCTTGTTGTAGTTCTTCTTTGCTTTACATATCAACTAGGTATGCTTCGCGGTATGCTCCATGGCGGTGGATACAGAGGGTATGACAAAGGTGGCATGATGTACCGCCATCAGCCAATGATGTACCTTGATACCTTTAACGATAAGGTAGGAGGCCCTGCGGCAAATGTTGTTACACCAGACGCAAACTAGCTAATTTTCTCAAAAAAAACGCCCTACACCGGGCGTTTTTTTTGAATGTATTTGTTTTTTGATAATTGTTCTTTGTTTTCTGTTTTCCATGCTAGTATGGCCCTATGACTAATCCTCTCTCGGGCAAAATCATTAAATCACTTCATCAAAAGAAGGGACGTGATGCAGCCAAAAAATTCATCGTAGAAGGCACAAAGAGTGTTATTGAACTTCTTAAAAGTGACTTTCAAATTGAAAATGTGTACGTGAGTGCGGACTTCAAAAAGGCAAACTCTGCACTCCTTGATGCTCGAAAAGATCTTCGTCTACAAATAGTTGACCCAGGTGAACTTAAGTCCTTTGGTACTCTCGAGCACAACGACGGTGCACTTGCTATTGTTAAACAAAAAATTCCTAGTAAGCCCGTAGATACTGGGATTATTTTAGCTCTCGACGATATCCGAGATCCGGGCAATCTTGGGACTCTCATTCGAATTGCGGATTGGTACGGCATCAAAGAAATTGTATGTTCAGCGAGCACGGTAGATTGGTATAACCCAAAAGTAATTGCGGCCTCTATGGGTTCCTTTACCCGTGTAAACGGCTTCTATACTGATCTGTCCGACTATCTTAAGAATAAAAAAATTGCCAAACTTGGTGGCTTTATGAACGGAAAATCTGCCCATACCTTTGCCTTTCCCGCGTCTGGTATCTTGGTCATTGGAAGTGAGTCACATGGTATTTCAAAAGAAGTTGAGAAAACTCTCACAGAAAAGATCACCATTCCGTCATTTGGAGGTGGTGCTGAATCACTTAACGCGGCAATTGCTGGAGCGATCATTCTCGATCGCTGGGTCGGATCGACTAAAAAATAGTTTTAAGTTCAGAGAGTGACGTAATCACTTTCCATGCCTCGCCTTCAATCGGCGAGCCTTTAAACGTAATCCCGCGCTTGGTTGCCTGAAACATTTTCACATCGTTTGCTCCGTCGCCTACGCAGGCACATTCATCAATTCTGATATTGAGGAGTTCACAAAATTCTTGGAGGTACCGTAATTTTGCCGTCACATCATCGCCGTCATTTTTAAGTGAAATAATTTTGTCGTTCTCATCAAAGCCAAATGTACTGTTAGCTTTTTTATAAGGAATACCAAGCTCTGTAGCAACCATATCTACCATAATATCCATCGAGCCAGACACAAGTACAATGGCGTAGCCTTCGCCTTTTAGATACTCAATGACTTCTTTGGCTCCTTCCATGTATGTATGGTTAGTCAAAATATCTGTAATACCCGCTCGTGTCGAGCGTTCATGCTTTCGGTACCCCTCAAGAAGTTTATCGTTCCATTCTTGGGCTGTTATTTTTCCTTCTCTGTAATATTGAAAAAGCTGACGATCATCCTCCGGATCGATGCCGAGCGCATTGTTAAGAATGTCCCAGCTATTGTGAAGCGTGAGGGTGTGATCGAGGTCAAAACAAATAAGCTGTATGCCCTCTGTCATAAAATTACTTAATGCCGAATACGTAGAGGAAAATAGCCATGCGCACATAAAGGCCATTTTCCGCCTGGCGGAAGTACGCTGCGCGATAGTCGTTGTCGATTGCAGAATCGAGTTCATTCACACGTGGAAGCGGGTGCATGATGATTGCATTCTGCTTCATGAAGTCAGTGTGTCCAAGGTTAAGAAGGAAACGATCTTTTATCTTCATATATTCTGCCTCATCTTTGAAGCGCTCTTTCTGAACACGAGTCATGTAAAGGACATCAGCCTTAGGAAGTACATCTTCAAGATTTTCCGTCTCGAAGTAGGTAACATTCTTTTCTTTAAGAAGACCCTTGTAACTCTCTGGAATTGACTGCTCCTTTGGAGAAACAAAGTAGAAAGTATTTCCTTTATACATAAGGAGAAGTGGCAAGAGCGAGTGAAGCGTTCGGCTATTTTTAAGATCACCAACAAAAGCAATCGTCAGATCTTCAAGTTTGCCATGCTCTTTTTGGATTGTGTAAAGATCAAGAAGGCCTTGTGATGGATGCTCATGTTCACCGTCTCCGGCGTTAATGAGTGGCTTGTTTGAGGTTAGAGCTGCGCGAGCAAGCGATCCTGGCTCCTTGTGGCGAATAACAATAGCATCTGCATATGACGAGAGAATGCGGGCCGTATCTTCAATGGTCTCTCCTTTTTGTGCAGATGAATTTCCTCCTGCATCTTCTGCTGTGATAACCTGCGCCCCGAGACGAAGTGCTGCTGTTTCAAACGAGAGTCGTGTGCGGGTAGAAGGTTCAAAGAAAATCGAAGCGATAATCTTTCCATTCAGTAGTTTTTTTACCTTTCCTTTCTTACACTGTGCTTCCATTTTCTTAGAACGAGCAAGAAGCTTTTCTACCGTTTCTTTAGTAAGGTCGTTGGTTGAAATTAGGTTTCTCATACTTTAAGTATTTTACACTATTTATAGATATTCGCGGTACGGCTTGATTTCGAGATCCTCGAGCTTGTAATGGGCAAGGCTTTTTACGAATGCACGTGCAAGGTGGAGGTCAGTGAAGAGTGGAATTTGATTGTCTACCGTCGCACGGCGGATACGGAAGCCATCTGTCCCCTGCATCTTCAATGTACGCTCTTCCAGCTTTGTTGCTGGAACAGAAAGATTCACTACAAATGCAATCTTTTTGCCTTCAATACAATCCATCACGTTTGGTGAAGCCTCACTCGCCTTTCCTACTCGTGTTGCAGTGAGCCCCTGCTCGGTTAGAAACTCTGCTGTAGTATCGGTCGCATAAATCTGGTACCCAAGACCATCGAGCTCTTTTGCTGCTTCCATAAACTTTGCTTTGTTGATCGGTCCGCCAAGAGCAAGAAGCACTGCTTTCTTTTTGAAATCAAAGCTTGTGTTGGCAGAGAGAATAGATTTAAGAAGCGCCTCGTCATAATCTTTTCCAAAACATGCCACTTCTCCGGTGGAAGACATCTCCACGCGAAGAATCGGATCTGCCCCAAGGAGGCGTGAGAACGAGAACTGCGGGCTCTTAACGACAACACCCTTTGGATATACAAATGTATGTTGTTTGGCCTTGCCCATGAATGCATCAACGGCAATTGCCGGGAAGTTTGCATCCATCGCTTTTGAGAGAAGTGGAAATGTGCGGGATGCACGAACATTCACTTCGATCACGAATGGCCGGTTATCTTTGACGAGGAATTGAATATTGAACGGACCAGTGATGTTGAGTTCTTTTGCGATCTTTTTTGAAATCTCGCGAAGCTGGAATTCTGTTGAAGCATAGACACGCTGTGTCGGATACACGATTGTTGCGTCTCCCGAGTGCACACCGGCATTTTCGACGTGTTCTGAAATTCCGTAGATCATCACTTCACCTTTTTGTGCGATGGCATCAAATTCAAGTTCTTTAGCATTTTCCACATACTTAGAGATCGTGACCGGATACTCTGGTGAGAGCACTGCGGCCTTAGTTACGAAGTTATCAAGCTGTTCCTTTGTGTAGCACACGCGCATAGCAGCTCCAGAGAGCACGTATGACGGGCGTACCAAGACTGGGTAGCCTTCTTTGTCAGCAAACTTCTCTGCCTCGCTCATACTCGTAAAGCTCTGCCACATTGGCTGAGCAATATCGAGCTTGTCGAGCATTGCTGAGAACTTGTTACGGTCTTCGGCGCGATCAATATCTGCAGCTGTTGTTCCCAAAATCTTAAATTTTTCCTTTGAAAGTTTCTGAGCAAGATTGTTCGGACGCTGTCCTCCTACAGAGATAACAAGTCCACCTGATTTTTCGAACTCAAAAATGTCAGCTACTGTTTCAAATGAGAGATTTTCGAAATAGAGGCGGTCTGACATGTCGTAGTCAGTTGAAACAGTTTCTGGATTACAGTTAATGACAATTGACTGTTTTTTATGTTTGGCGAGCGCCACAACTGCATTCACGCATGACCAGTCGAATTCCACTGAACTTCCAATGTGGTATGGACCAGAGCCGAGCACCGTAATCGCATTAGCGCCAAGCGGTTTTACATCATGATGGTTGCCATGATATGTGAGATAGAGATAATTCGTCTTTGCTGGCACTTCGCCCGCAAGAGTGTCGATCTGAAAGACTGATGGCTTCACACCAAACTTTTTACGCATCTTTCGAATTTCAAATTCTGATTTACCGCAAAGTTGTCCGATTTTCTTATCAGAGAACCCGAGGAGCTTGAGGCTCTTCATGGTTTCAAGAGTAAGATTTTTTGAAACAGCAAAAGCTTTTTCCGCCTTCACAATCGCCTCAACTCGGTAGAGAAACCAATTATCAACTCCTGTAATATTGTGAATCTCATCAACAGACATTCCCTTCATCATGCTCTCGGCGATTGCAAAGAGACGTTTTGGAGTCGGAGTATTCAAATACTGTTCACATTCCGCGTCATCTTTGAATGTACTGTCTGTCGGACTTTCATTACTACCAGACTGCATACGAACTGCTTTCTGAAGCGCTTCTTCAAATGTACGACCGATGGCCATCACCTCGCCCACTGACTTCATCGCAGAACCGATCTTGAGATCTGCCCCGACAAACTTTTCAAGATCCCAGCGCGGCATTTTTACCACGACATAGTCGAGAGCTGGCTCGAAGAAACTCTGTGTAACCTGCGTGATACGATTTTTGATATCGAGCATGCTGTACCCAAGAGCGAGTTTTGCTGCAACATAGGCAAGTGGGTAGCCTGTTGCCTTTGACGCAAGCGCTGACGAACGAGAAAGACGGGCGTTCACTTCGATCACAAAATAATCGAGTTCACCGTTCTTTGGATTCGGATTGAGAGCGTATTGCACATTACATTCACCGACAATCTTGAGACTCTTTACGATTTTAATAGACGCTTCACGAAGACCATGATATTCGTGGTTTGAAAGAGTCTGTGATGGAGCGATAACAATTGAGTCGCCGGTATGAATACCAAGCGGATCAAAGTTTTCCATATTACAAACTGTCACTGTGTTATCGAATCGGTCACGCACTACTTCGTACTCAATTTCTTTGAAGTGATGAAGATACTTTTCGATAAGCACCTGCGGAGAAACTGCAAGAGCACCGTCTACGATTTCTTTCAGCTCTCCATCATCATGTGCCACACCAGACTTCTGTCCGCCAAGCGCGAAAGCTGCACGGACCATGACTGGGAATCCGATCTCATGTGCAAGTTTTTCTGCCGAAGGAAGATTTGTTGCCGCACCGGACGGTGCTGTTGGAATACCGAGGGCACGGAGGTGGTCCGCAAAAAGCTGGCGGTCTTCGGTAAGATCAATGGAAGAAACTGGAGTACCAAGCACTTCTACGCCGTGGCGCTTAAGCACGCCACTCTCTTCAAGCGCGAGACCACAGTTAAGTGCAGTTTGGCCTCCGAATGAGAGCATGATGCCATCTGGTTTTTCTTTTTTAATGACTTCTTCTACAAAGTACGGATTAACGGGAAGGAAATACACCTCATCAGCAAGTTCCTTTGACGTCTGGAAAGTAGCAATGTTTGGGTTGATGAGAACGGCCTTAATTCCCTCTTCTTTGAGAGCTTTAATCGCCTGTGAGCCAGAGTAATCAAATTCACCGGCCTCGCCGATCTTGAGCGCGCCTGATCCGAGGACCAAGATCTTTTTAAATTTCTTAATTGTTGTTTTTGTCATAGTCTTTGTAGCCATAGATTACTTCTTGAGGAGGTTAGCCTTTTCTAAGAAGTAATCGAATATCCAGTCAGTATCCAGCGGGCCTGGCGAACTCTCCGGATGGAATTGCACACTCATAATCGGAAGTGTCTTGTGCATAATGCCTTCGTTCGTGCCGTCGTTTCCGTTTACAAACCATTCCTTAAATCCTGCTGGAATCTTTCCTACGGCAAAACCATGGTTTTGAGTTGTGAGATATGCCTGCTGTGTACCAGTGAGCACTGCTGGTTGATTTTGGCTGCGATGGCCGAATTTGAGCTTGTAGGTATTGCCGCCAGCCGCAAGTGCGAGAATCTGGTTTCCAAGACAAATCCCAAGAGTCGGAATTTTCTTGTCGATGATTTTCTTTACATTCTTGATTGTCTCTGTAACTTTCTTCGGATCTCCGGGGCCATTCGAAACAAGCACACCGTCTACTGTAAATGGCAATTTTGTGACATCAGTATTCCAAGGTACGACAACAACTTTAATTCCGCGCTCTGCAATGCGGCGGGCAATATTCATTTTTGTACCGCAGTCGATTACGACAACTGTTTTCTCGCCCTTGCCGAATGTAAGCTGTTCCTTTGTTGAAACCTCTGCAGAGAGATTGCGGAGGTTTGGATCATTGTATGGCGTATCTTTGCCATCAATAATTACTTTTCCAAGCATGGAACCTTTCGTGCGAAGTTTCTGTGCGAGTTCGCGTGTGTCTTTAATTTCCACGAGCGGAAGATTTTCAGATTTAAACCACTCTGCAAGTGTCATGATTGAATCATGATGAGATGGTGTTTCGTTGTAAGTAGAAACAATAAGGCCGGCAACCTGGATTTGTTTTGACTCCCAGAGATCGGCTTTTGGCACGCCGTAGTTTCCAACAAGCGGATATGTCATGACAAGAATCTGTCCGCGGAATGACGGATCAGTAAGCGCTTCAGGATAGCCCACCATGCCGGTAGCAAACACGACTTCACCAGAGACAGACGTTGGTGCTCCGAAGCTCTTTGCTTCGTACTCGCTTCCATCTTTCAAGACCAATTTTGTTTTTGCTCTAATTTTCATATATGTTGCCTTTTATTATTGTCATGGTAACGCTGCCCGGGAATTCTACTCCTTCAAATGGTGACCACCGGCATTTTGTTTTTAAATCTTCGGAGCGCACCACTTTCGGTCTGTTCATGTCTATTATTGTAAGTGATCCAATGTACCCTTCCTCAATTTTCCCGTATCTATCAGTTTGGAATTCGCTTATGAAGGCTCCAGGGTTTCTGCTTGCTACTCTCTCTATATCTTCCGAGCTAAACCCGTGTTCCTTCATGAGCCATGTTGTGAACGGTCCGTAGGTATCAAGATGTGTAAGGCCAGAGATTCCCTTTTCTTTCTCTTCTATAGTATGCGGGGCATGGTCTGTGGCGAGATACTCTATATCTCCTCGCTTAAGTGCATCAATTAGCGCGAGTCGATTTTCTTTTGTTTGTCTTATCGGCGGGTTTACCTGAAAGCGCACTCGGCTTTCAGCGGTTATCATAGTTTCGTCAAAGTAGAGATGGTGCGGAGTAACTTCGGTTGTTACATTCACT